>JBDTIO010000306.1:0-2609 GCA_039936375.1 Caldimonas sp.
ACCTCGTCATGGAGCATCAGCTCCGAGACGTCGTACTTATCGACCCGCGCGACCCGATGAGCCTGACCTCTGCTCAGTCTGGCGAGAACTACCGCAACTGGTGGCCACATCCGGTGATGACGGCATTCACGGATCACGCCATCGATCTTCTTGAGGACATCGACCGAAAGACGAATGGTCGCCTGAACATGACTCGTGCCGGCTACTCCCTGGTGACGCGCCGCGAATCACCCGACGACCTCATCCAGGACCTCCATCGCGGTTACGGTGCATCGGACGCTCAGATCAGAGTCAGAACCGGGCCTGCTGACGACTACCAGCCGCCGCGCCGGGCACCATGGCACACAGCCCCCGATGGCGTCGACGTTCTGCTCAACCGAGACCTCATTCGAAAGACATTCCCGTCGTACGCGCCGGACATCACCGCGGTGATCCACGTCCGCAAAGCCGGCTCGATCAGTGCGCAGCAACTCGGGCAGTACATGCTCGAAGAAATCCGAAGCCATGGCGGTCGTCTGCTTCGTGCAGAGGTGAAATCGATCTCGTCGGTCTCACCATTCACACTCGAGTTGCAGACTGCCAAGGGAACCTCAAGGACAGTTCGGGCCAACAAGATCGTCAACGCAGCTGGCCCGTTCCTTCGCGACATCGGCCTCATGCTCGGCGAAGACATCCCGGTGAAATGCGTCTATCAGCAGAAGATCTCGTTTCAGGATCGCGAAGCTGTCCTGCCGCGGACGCTGCCTTTCACGATCGACCTCGACCGGCAAACCCTCCCATGGTCTGATGAGGACAGGAAGTTGCTGGCGTCCGAGCCTTCCGCCCATCACCTGATTGAGCCGATGCAAGGCGGCATCCACTGCCGCCCCGATGGAGCGGTCGACGGAACGTGGGTGAAGCTGGGCTGGGCCTACAACGACAAGGCGGCCGACCCGCACGACGAAGAGCCCATCGACCCGCAGTTCCCCGACACAGTTCTTCGCGGTGCCAGTCGTCTGCATCCGGGCCTCTCGACCTACCTCGGCCGCCTGCCCCGCGGTGCCCATCACTACGGCGGCTACTACACGATGACCGACGAAAACTGGCCTCTCATCGGTCGCATGAACACCGACGGCGCATTCATTGCCGGTGCTTTATCGGGCTACGGCTCGATGGCGGCTTGCTCGACTGGCGCGGTCTGCGCCGCGTGGGTGGTCGACAAGCCCATTCCCGACTACGCCCGCTCGTTGAGCATCGAACGTTTCGGCAACAGGCCGCTCATGGACGAGTTGGCAGTTCTCGGCAAGGGAACGCTGTGACGGCTTCCTCCTGTCTCGATCGACGTATCGGCAACTCGCTGAGGTGAGGCGAGCATGTCCGAGCCGGTATCGCAGCGCATCTTTCGCGCGCCGAGGGAAGACATCCTCAACGGTGAGCTCGCGCCCGGCGTGCAGATACGCCAGGAGGCGGTGGCCGAGCAGTTCGGCGTCAGCCGCGTCCCGGTGCGGAAAGCACTTCGCCAACTCGAGGCCGAGGGTCTCGTGAGCTCCGCCCTTCAGCGAGTCGCATTCGCGGCGTCACGGACCCTGGATGAGATCGAAGAGACGCTCGACATCCGCCTGGCGCTGGAAGTCAGGGCGTTGACGCTTGCCCTGCCGAACATCACGCGCGCCGTCGTGGCCAAGGCTCGAAAGATGCTTGCGACCTACGACCGAAGCGACGACCCACGGCAGCGGCGTGATCTGAACATTGCTTCCACATGACGCTCTATGCGCCCTGCAACCGTCCTCGTCTGCTCAAGATGATTGAAGACGCCGTGCTCATGAACCATCGGTCGTCGGCGCCGAGAGCTCGGCGACCGTCGGCCGAGAGGATCCGCAGCGCGAGCACCAGGAGCTCCTCGACGCTTGCACCAAGGGTCAATCACAGAGAGCGCGCAAGCTTCTCGAGGCACACATCGACCATACCCGGCAGGCACTACAGCGCCGGCGCAAGAACGAAGCAAACCGCAGTTCGCGGCGCGCACCGCCGAGCAACTCAACCCGTTCACCAAGGGAAAAGGCATGAAACATTGCCTCGAAGCCCATCACAGCGACGCTGCCCCTGCTCGTGCGCGTGCTGCAGCCTGCGCTCGCGCAGCAGCCTTCCGGAACGCTCTTGAAAATCAAGGAGACTGCAGAGATCTGGCTCGAGGTGTTCGCACGGTGTCTTCGGTTCTTTGGTCGATGCCAAGGAGTCCGCAATGTCGAGTACTGCCAAAAAACACGACGCCCGAGCGCTGGCTGCTCTGGCTCGGCCCGCTGTTCGTGCTCTCGGTCTACTACTGCCCGAGCGGCGTGGTCGGAAGGCTGCGCTCCTCGGTCACGGGCAGATATAGCCCGCCCCACTCGGGTTCCGGAAGCAGCCGACCGATTCCGGCAGCAGGTGCTTGGGAAGCCACAGGACGACGTCGGGCAGGAAGATGCAGAACACGATCGTCGCCAGGAAGACGACGTAGATCGGCAACGAAGCGAACATGGCGCGCCCGAAGCGCACGCCGATGAACTTCGACGCCATCAGCAGGGCGATGCCGTAGGGCGGCGTGATCAGGCCGAAGGCCAGCGTGACGATGATCACGGCGCCCATGTGCA
>JBDTIO010000307.1:0-3577 GCA_039936375.1 Caldimonas sp.
GCGTTCTCCCCCAGTTCCCCAGGAGGCGCCACCGAAACCGTCCGCCTGGCGTTCGCCGCGCACAACGGCGAACCGTACCGATCGGTGGGCAGGTGGCTGGTCGAGCAGGGCGAGCTGACGCTCGAGCAGGCCTCGTGGCCGGCGATCCGTTCCTGGGCGCGGCGCCACCCGCAGCGCATCGACGAGCTGATGTGGAGCAATCCGCGGGTCGTGTTCTTTCGCGAGGAGCCGCTTCCCGATCCGTCCGTGGGGCCCCGCGGCGCGCAAGGCGTGCCGCTCACGCCCGGTCGCTCGATCGCCGTCGATCCCGGCAGCGTTCCGTACGGGACACCGGTCTGGCTCGACTCGACGGAGCCGCTGTCGACCCGACCGCTGCGTCGGCTGGTGGTGGCCCAGGACACCGGCACGGCGATCACCGGGGCCGTGCGGGCCGACTACTTCTGGGGCTGGGGCGAGGTCGCGGAAACGCAGGCCGGGCGCATGAAGCAGCCGCTGCGGCTGTGGGTGCTGTGGCCCCGCTGACGGCGTCGCCCCTCGCCGCCGGCCCCACCCGGGGTGCGGCTTTGCGTCTGGCTCATGCCGGCTGGCGTAAGGGGCGAAAGAATCGCGGGTCTGGCGCGACCAAGCCGGCAGACCCTTCACCCGGAGATTACTCATGACCCGCCGCCCTTTCCTAGCCGTCCTCTCCGCCTTCGCTCTGGCGCCGAAGCTTGCCGGCGCCCAAGGCCCGACCCCCAGGATCGAGAAGCTTTTGCTGTCCGACGCCGAGTGGAAGAAGCGGCTCGCACCGGCGTCCTACGACGTGCTTCGTCACGAAGGCACCGAGCGGCCCGGATCGAGCCCGCTCAATGCCGAGCATCACAAGGGCGTCTTCCATTGCATCGCCTGCGATCTGCCTCTCTTTTCGTCGGAGACGAAATTCGAGAGCGGCACCGGCTGGCCGAGCTTCTACATGTCGCTGCCCGGCGCGGTGAACACGAAGTCGGACTACCTGATGATCGTGCAGCGCACCGAATACCACTGCGCCCGCTGCGACGGCCATCAGGGCCACATCTTCGACGATGGCCCGGCACCGACGGGCAAACGTTACTGCAACAACGGCGTCGCCCTCAAGTTCGTGGCGGCATAGCGCGACGAGCGCGGCCTCGGCCATTCGGCCGAGGTGCAAGGTGGCGCAGTTCCTTAGACTCGGCGCATGGCCAGCGGCGACGCCGATCGAGACGACCCCGGATCCGACCTCGATCCCGCCGATCCCTACGCGCGCCGCACCCAGACCTTCCCCCGGCTGAACGCGGAGATGGCCGGGCGCGTCGTCCGCTACGGCGAGGAAGAAGCGCTGCCGGCGCAGACGGTGGTGTTTTCGCGCGGCGACCGTGGCGTCGACTTCTTTTTCATCCTCGAAGGCGCGATCGAGATCTTCGACATCGCCGACGACGGCACTCCGCACGTGCTGCGCGCGCATGGCGCGAACGAGTTCACCGGCGAGCTCGATCTCTTCAACGGCCGGCAGATCCTGGTCGGCGGCCGTGCCGGCCCGGCGAGCCGCGTCGTCCGCGTCAAGCGCGCCGACTTTCGCCGCCTGATGACGAGCGAACCCGACATCGGCGAGATCGTCATGCGCGCCTTCATCCTGCGCCGCGTCGGCCTGCTGCGCCACGCCGAAGGCGGCGTCGTGCTGATCGGCCCCGGCCACACGGCCGACACGCTGCGGCTGCAGCAGTTCCTGACCCGCAATGCCTATCCGCACCGCCTGCTCGACACCGAGCATGACAACGGCGCCAGCGGCCTGCTCGAGTGCTTCTCGATCGCGCCGTCGGAGCTGCCCGTGGTCATCGTCCCGGGCGACCGCGCCTTGCGCAACCCGACGCTGACGGCCCTGGCCGACGACCTCGGCCTGACCGAGAGCTTCGACCACGACACCGTCTTCGACGTCGCCGTCGTCGGTGCCGGACCGGCCGGCCTGGCCTCGGCCGTCTACGCCGCCTCCGAAGGGCTGCAGACGATCGTCATCGAGAGCCTCGCGCCGGGCGGGCAGGCCGGCACGAGCTCGAAGATCGAGAACTACCTCGGCTTTCCGACCGGCATCAGCGGCCAGGCGCTGGCCGGCCGGGCCCAGGTGCAGGCGCAGAAGTTCGGGGCGCGGCTCGCCGTCTCGCGCGCCGTCACGGGCATCGAGTGCGAATCGTCGCCGCTGCTCCTGCGTCTCGAAGACGGCGCGTCGATCCGGGCCCGGGCTGTCGTCATCGCCACCGGCGCGCGCTACCGCAAGCTCGACGTGCAAGGCTTCGAGAGGTTCGAGGGCCAGGGCATCTACTACGCGGCCACGGCGATGGAGGCCGACCTGTGCCGCAACGCCGAGGTCGTGGTCGTCGGCGGCGGCAACTCGGCCGGCCAGGCCGCCATCTTTCTCGCCGGCTCGGCCAGGCATGTCTACATCCTGGTGCGGGGCGCCGGTCTCGCGGCGACGATGTCGGACTACCTGATCCAGCGCATCGAGCGCTCGGCCCACATCAGCCTGCACCCGCGCAGCGAGTTCACGTCGCTCGAGGGCGAGCAGGCGTTGACCGGCGCGACCTGGCGCGACAGCCGCAGCGGCATCGACACGAGGCGGCCGGTTTCGGCCATCTTCGCGATGATCGGCGCCGAGCCGAACACGCGCTGGCTCGGCGACTGCCTCGCGCTGGACGCGCAGGGCTTCGTCGTCACGGGAGCGAAGGCCGGCGGCGGCGCCGATGCCGATTCGCCCTACGCGACGTCACAGCCGGGCATCTATGCCGTCGGCGACGTCCGCTCGGGCTCGGTCAAGCGCGTCGCTTCCGGCGTCGGCGAAGGCTCGGTCGTGGTTCAGGCGGTGCATCGCTTCCTGCACCCGACGTCGGGATAACTGCGCCCGGCCGGGGCGCCGCTTTCAGCGGGGCAGCACCGACGCGATGAAAGCGTCGATCGCATCGGTGTACGGGCCGTCCTGGCCGACCTCGACGTTGATGCGGTTGTGCGCCTTCGCCTCGGGCAGCACCTCGGCGCGAATGCCGCGCACGGCGAGCGCCGCGGCGAAGCGCTGCGACTGGCCACATGAGTCGTCGATGCGGATCGACGAGCACACGCGCAGCATCGGCGTCGCGTCGCCGGCGATGCGCGCGGTCGGCGATGCGTCGGCCCAGCGCGCCGGATCGATGCCGAAGGCCTGGTCGTAGAAGCGCGCGTGACGCTTCATCATCAGTCCCTGCAGATCGAGCGCCGCGCTGTCGAGCGCAATCGTCGCCAGCCACGGCCTGGCGCCGGCGCTGGCCACGCGCGCCGGCGACGCACCGAGCAAGGCGACGAGATGGGCGCCGGCCGAGTGACCCATGAGAACCATGCGACTCGCATCGCCACCCCATGCCGGCGCATGCTGCTGGACGTAGGCGATGGCATGGGCGACGTCGTCGCCCTGGGTCGCGGGGTCGGCTTCGGGCAGCAAGCGGTTGTTGACCGAGACAAGGATCCAGCCCCGCCCGACCCAGTGCGCCAGCTTGTCGCCGACGACCCCGCGCGAGCTCTTGTCGCCGATCATCCAGGCGCCACCGTGAACCATGAC
>JBDTIO010000308.1:0-6225 GCA_039936375.1 Caldimonas sp.
CGCCTGGCCGCCGACTTGACGGCGTCGCCGAACAGGCCGATCCGGTCGATCAGGCCGCGCTCGAGCGCCTGCGAGCCCGACCAGACGCGACCCTGGGCGACCGCATCGATCTTCTCGGGCGTCGTCTTGCGGGCCTGGGCGACACGCGCCGTGAAGTTGCGGTACTCGTGATCGACACCCTTCTGGATCATGTCGGCCAGGCGCGGATCGAGCGGCACGCGCGGGTCGCCGGCGGTGCGCAGCCAGGTCGTCGCGATCGGCGCGCTGTGGATCGACAGCTTGTCGATCGTGCCGGCGGCGTTGGGCAGGATCGCGATCACGCCGATCGAGCCGGTAATGGTGGTCGCGTCGGCAATGATCTCGTCGGACGCGGTCGAGATCCAGTAGCCCCCCGAGGCCGCGACATCGCCCATCGAGACGACAACCGGCTTGCCGGCAGCCCGCGTCAGCTCGAGCTCGCGGCGCACCAGCTCGGAGCCGAAGACGCTGCCGCCAGGCGAGTCGACGCGCAGCACGATCGCCTTCACGTCCTTGTTGTCGCGGGCCCGGCGCACCAGGCTGGCGGTCGACAAGCCGCCGATCGTGCCGATGGGCGCGACCCCGTCGGTGATCTCGCCTTCGGCGACGATGACGGCGACGGCATCACCCGTGAGGCGCGGTTTGACGCGGCCGACATAGTCTTCGAAGGAGACCTGGCGAAAGGTCTTGTTGTCCTTGTCTTCGGCGCCGCGGGCGATCATCAGTGCGCGCAGCTCGTCGCGCGTCTTCAGCCCGTCGACCAGCTTGTTCGCAACAGCCAGCTTGGCCTCGTCGCCGTCGGCGGCCGCGAGCCGAGCCGGCGCTTCGTCGATCGATTGCATCACCGCGCCCGCCGGGAGCTTGCGAAGCCGCTCGACGTCAGCGGTGTAGACCTTCCACAGCGAGTCGAGCAGCGCGCCCTCGGCCTCGCTCGATTCGGGTGACGGCGCGTTGGCGACGTAGGCCTCGCCGAAGTCCTTGAAGGCACCGGCGCGCATGACCTTGACGCTGATGCCGAGCCGATCGAGGGCGTCCTTGTAGTAGTTCTGCACGCCGCCGAGGCCGGTGATGCTGACACCGCCGAGCGGGTGCAGATAGATCTCGTCGGCGTGCGCGGCGATGAAGTACTGGCGCTGGTCGTAGCTCGAACCCCAGGCAACGACCTTCTTTCCGCTGGCCTTGAAGCGGTCGATGGCGGCGCCGATCTCGCGCAGCGTCGTCAGGCCGGTGGCGTCCATGTCGTCGAGGACCAGGACGACGCTGGTGATGTCGTCGTCGTGAGCCGCCGTGTCGAGCACCGACAGCACCTCGCGCAGCTGGATCTTGTGCGGCACCTCGCCGCGCAGCTGCTCGAAGGCGGTGGCGCGCAGGTTGCCGGCGCGCTGCTCGGTGATCGAGCCGTCGAGATTAAGCACCAGGGCCGTCTTCTCCGCCAGCGGCGTCAGGCCGCTCCTGGCCAGGGCCACGACGATCACCAACAAGACCAGCAGAAACAGCAGATTCAGGACGACCCGGCGGCTGACGTCGACGACGTGCCAGGCGCCGCGGAAGAACCTGCGGATCGGATGAGGAGAGGACGCGGACATCGAAGCTCCGGAGCGCAGCAAAGCGGCATAGCTTAAGCGAGGGGCCGCACGTCAGCGCCGCCCTTCGCAACGCCGACGCGAATACGGCATTCGGCGTCGCCGGCGGCACCTGGCCTGCCCACGGATTCGCCTACCTCGCGCCTGCCGCCGCCGCAGCTCAGCCTCGACTACTGGCCGAGCAGGGCGCCGACGTAGCTGATAACCAAGAACGTGCCGTTGCCGGCATATTGCAGCTCGACCGCCTCGTATTGGGCGCCGCTCAGCGACCCGGCGGTGCCAGCCGTGGTCGTGTTGAGGGTCGAGGCGCTGTAGATCTGGCCGCTGTACACGACCGCGACGAGATGAATACCGTCGGCAGACGAGGCGACCGTGTACCAGTTGCGGTTCGAATCGCGCGGCGCCCAGCTCACTCCCGAATCGCTGGAGGTGTAGATCTGGCCGCCGGCGGCGACGGCGACGAGCCGGCTGCCATCGCTGGAGGAAGCGACGCCGCTCCAGTTTCGGATCGATTCGCGCGGTGTCCAGCTCACACCGGAATCGGTCGAGGTGTAGATCTGGCCACCATAGACCACCGCGACGAGCTTGCTGCCGTCGTTGGAGGAGGCGACGACGTACCAGTTCCGGCTCGAGTCGCGCGCCGTCCAGCTCGTGCCCGAATCGACGGAGGTGTAGAGCTGACCGCCGTTGACCGCGGCGACGAGCTCGCTGCCGTCGGCCGAAGAGGCGACGCTGCGCCAGCTCGCTGCCGGCCCATTGGCTGTCCAGGTCGCCCCCGAATCGGTCGAGGTGTAGATCTGCCCGCCGTATTCGACGGCAACGAGCTTGCTGCCGTCGGTCGACGAAGCAACGGCGTACCAGTTCCTGCTCGAATCGCGCGGCGTCCAGCTCGCCCCCGAATCGGTCGAGGTGTAGATCTGCCCGCCGTAGACGACGGCAACGAGCTTGCTGCCGTCGGCCGACGAAGCGACGCCGTACCAACTCCGGCTCGAATCGCGCGGCGTCCAGCTGGCGCCCGAGTCGCTCGAGGTGTAGAGCTGCCCGTTGTTCGCGGCGGCGACGAGCTTGCTGCCATCGGTCGAAGAGGCGATGCCGGTCCAGCTCCTGTTCTGTTCATGCGGCGACCACGCCGATGCCGTTGGAACGCCCGACGTGACGATCGATTGGCCGGCCTGCTGGCTGACTTTCCAGCCGCCCGTGCCGACACCGGAAACGCGCACGACGTCGCCGAGCGCAGGCGCTGCCGGCAAGGTCACCGACACTTGCGCCGCGTTGTCGGCGAGGTAGCCGGTGTTGGATTGGGCGAGCACCGAGGTACTGGAGACGTCGACCCAGGTCACGCCCGGGCCCGCGGGGCCGGTCGCACCGGTGGCCCCCGTCGCGCCGCTGGGGCCGGCGGCGCCAGTTGCTCCGGGCGCGCCGTGGCAGAGATAGCTCGTCGTCGTCACCTCGCCGGCATCCAGCACGCCGTTGCCGTTGCTGTCGAGCCCGGAGGTGACCTGGTTGCCGCCATAGGCGCAATTGACGCCTGCCGACTCGGCCACCACCGCGATCAAGGTGTTCAGACCATTCGTGCCATTCGTGCCATTCGTGCCACTTGCACCTGTTGAGCCGGTCGCACCTGTCGCACCTCCGGAGCCAGTCGCACCTGTCGCGCCTGTCGCGCCTGTCGCACCTGCCGCGCCAGTCGCACCGGCCGCTCCAGTCGCACCATCGCTTCCGTTGCAGACGTAGCCCACCGACGAGACCTCCGACGATTCGAGGATGCCATTGCCGTTCGCGTCTTTGCCGGCAGACAGCTTCTTGCCGCCGCTGGCGCAGTTCGAGCCGGCCGGCTCGTTGGTCATCAGCACCAAGGTCGACAAGCCATCGCTGCCGGTCGCACCGTTGGCTCCTGCCGGGCCCGCCGAACCGACGGCGCCCGTGGCGCCGACCGCGCCAGCGACGCCGGGAGCGCCGTTGCAAACGTACTGGACAGTGGTGATTTCGGAGTCGCTCAGGACGCCGTCGCCATTGCTGTCGACGCCGGAGACGATGCGGCTGCCGCCTGCCGTGCAGTTGTCGCCCGGAGCTTCGGCTGCGATACGGACCCGCGCGATGTGGGTGGCGTTGAGCGTGGCCGTGTCGCCGCCGGCAGCGCCGCCACCACAGGCACCGAGAAGGAACGCCAAGGAAAGCAACGCCGCGGCGTTGACGATCCGAATTTGCAGGAAGGAGGGGCGGGGCATGGCGGTCTGCCTTTCGGGCGGAAATGAAACGCCATCGTAGGAAGGGGCCGGCTCGACGGATGCCTCGATAAGGCGGCCCGTTGCCTTTCATTTCCGTTCTTGCGTCCCTGCCCAGGACCCCGTGCCGCTCTTGTCGGCCGCTGGCCATGGTATTCTGTATACAGACTTCGCCCGTCCCGATGACTGCTCGCCTCGTCAAGCTCCAAGCTGCTCCCGACCTCGTGGAGCGGGTCTATCGCGCCCTCCTCGACGCCATCAGCGACGGCTCGCTCGCGCCGGGGTCGCGCCTGACGCAGGAGGATCTGGCGACGCGCCTGGCGGTGTCTCGCCAACCGGTGCTGCAGGCCTTGCGCCTGCTCAAGAAAGACGGATTGGTCAGCGACGCACCGGGCCGCGGCCTGGTCGTCGCGCCGCTCGAAGCCGATCGGATCGCCCAGGTTTACGAAGTACGCGGCGCCCTCGATGCGCTTGCCGCTCGCCTCGCCGCCGAGCGGCGCGCACGGCTCGATCCGAAGCTGCTGCAAAACGGCCGGCGGGCGGCACGCGCCAAGGACATCCCGGCCATGATCGAGGCCGATATTGCATTCCACCGGGCCGTCTACTCCGCTTCGGGCAACCCGCTCATCGCCCCGAGCGCCGAAGCGCACTGGGTGCACCTGCGCCGCGTCATGGGCGCAGTGCTGCAGCAGACGCCGCAACGCGAAGCGCTCTGGGACGAGCACGAGGCCATCGCCGAAGCGATCGCTTCCGGTCAAGCAGCGCGCGCGAGCCGGCTCATCGATCGCCATGGCCGCCAGGCAAGCGTCAATCTGCAGGAGCGCCTCGCCGACGTTCTCACTTCTTCCAGAAAAGGGATCCCATGAAACTCAGCGCCGAGCAGCACGCGCAGTTCGATCGAGACGGCTATCTATTCTTCCCCGGCCTTTTCTCGAGCGAGGAAACGCGCACCCTGGTGACCGCCGTGCCCGAGCTCTACAGCCGGCGCGAGGCCTACAACGTGCGCGAAAAGGGCAAGGACGCCGTGCGCACCAATTTCGCCGCGCACCTCTACAGCGAGCCGTTCGCGCGGCTGGCGCGTCACCCGCGCATGGTCGAGCCGGTGCAGGACCTGCTCGATGGCGAGGCGCTCTACATGCACCAGTTCAAGATCAACGGCAAGCAGGCCTTCGACGGCGACGTCTGGCAGTGGCACCAGGACTACGGCACCTGGCTCAACGACGACAAGATGCCGGGCGAGCGGGCCATGAACGTGGCGATCTTCCTCGACGACGTCAACGACTACAACGGCCCGCTGATGTTCATCCCGGGCAGCCACAAGCGCGGCGTCGTCGATGCGAAACACGACCTCACGACCACCAGCTATCCGCTTTGGACGATCGACAACGACCTGATCGCGCAGCTCGTCGAGCGCGCCGGCGGCAAGAACGGCGGCATCGTCTCGCCGAAGGGCCCCGCCGGCTCGATGATCCTGTTCCACGGCTGCCTGGTGCATGCCTCCGGCTCGAACCTCTCGCCGTGGAACCGCGTCAGCGTCTACCTGAGCCTGTGCGCGGTCTCGAACCACATCCGGCGATTCAAGCGCCCCGAGTTCATCGCCCATCGCAACTTCACGCCGATCGAAACCCTGCCCGATGACTGCCTGCTGCGCGACTATCCGGTCGAGCTGCCGTGGAAGAACGGCATGCCGGCGAGCGCCCTCGAGACATCGACCGACGAGCTGAAGCTCGCGGCCTGAGACCCACGCATCCAGCGAGCCACCGACATGAGCCTTCACGCGCAACTCCAACGCCGCGCCGCCGAGAACAAGCCGATCCGCATCGGCCTCATCGGCGCCGGCAAGTTCGGCTCGATGTACCTGGCGCAGATCCCGCGCACGCCGGGTGTGCATCTCGTCGGCATCGCCGATCTCTCGCCCGACGGCGCGCGCGCCAACCTCGCCCGCGTCGGCTGGAAGGACGAGCAGACGCGCGCGGCCAGCCTCGATGCGGCGCTGAAGGCCGGCACGACCCACATCGGCGAAGACTGGCAGGCGCTGGTCTCGCACCCGGCCATCGACGTGATCGTCGAGTGCACCGGCCATCCGATCGCCGCCGTCGAGCATTGCCTCGCGGCCTTCGCACACGGCAAGCACGTGGTCAACGTCACCGTCGAGGCCGACGCGTTCTGCGGACCCTTGCTCGCTCGCCGCGCCGCCGATGCCGGCGTGATCTATTCGCTCGCCTTCGGCGACCAGCCTGCGCTCATCTGCGACCTGGTCGACTGGGCGCGCACCTGCGGCTTCCCGGTCGTGGCCGCCGGCCGCGGCCACAAGTGGCTGCCGCACTTCTGCGAATCGACGCCCGAGACCGTATGGGGCAACTACGGCCTCACGCCCGAGCAGGCCGAGCGCGGCGGCC
>JBDTIO010000309.1:0-11468 GCA_039936375.1 Caldimonas sp.
CGGCGCGGACTTCCGATACCGTCTCGGCGGCTAGGATCCTCTCGTAGCCACGCTGCACGAAGGCGACCGTCAGCTTGGACAAGCCGTGAAAAGTGTGCAGCAGCGCCGGATTGTGCGAGGCCTCGGCGATCGTGCGGTGAAAGGCCAGATCACGCTTGGCGAGCAGAGCCGCGTTGCTGGTGCGGCGGCCGAAAGAGGCGTGCAGCGCAGCCTCGATCTTGTGGAGATCGGCTCGGGTTGCTCGCGTGGCAGCGAGGAACGACGCATGCGCCTCGAGTCCGAAGCGTAGCTCGAGCACGTCGCGCATCGCGCCGGGGTGGCTGCCGAGTGGGCTCAAGAGAGGGTCGGTGGTGAACGCGCCGGTCAGGTCGGTGACGACCGCGCTTCCTTTGCGAGCGCGCTCGATCAGCCCGCGCGAGCGCAGTTTGGAGAGCGCTTCGCGCAGCGAGGGGCGCGAGACGCCAAGAATCTTCGCGAGCTCGCGCTCCGATGGCAGGCCCTCTCCGGGCGTCAAGCGGCCGCGCGAAATCATCCGCTCGAGCTGCTCGCTGATGCTGTCCGACAAGCGCACTACGGCTGGCGAACGCACGGGACGAAAGTTCACGGCGGGTCTCTGATCTGTCAGGGCTCAACGTGTCGTCAAGAGCAGCTGCCGGTCAGGCGATGCCGCGTTTGCGAGCGCTTCATTGTCGCACGACCGAGGCGCGCTGACATCAATACAAACCCCTGATTTTGGACAGGCTGGCCTTACCAACAATTGATGCGGGCGATCGCAAGGAGAGACGGATGAGCATGCAGGACATCGACTTGGCCGAACAGCTGTTGCAAGAGCACGCGCGGAACGTGCGCTTCTTGCCTTTCGCCGCCGCCGCCGGCGTCGCGACACTGGAGGAAGCCTACGAAGTGCAGCGCCGCTATGTGCGGCTGCAGCGCGTCGCGCGCGGGACGGAGAGCGCCGGCTACAAGATTGGACTCACCTCGGCGGGCATGCAGGCAGCTGTACCGGAAGGGGCCGGCTGACTTTGCCGACTGCCTGCACATCGCCTTGGCGGCGCAGACCGGCGAGCTTCCCCTATGGACCTTCGACAAGGTCGCGGCCAAGGTCAGCGGCGCGCAGTGGATTGGCCGCTGACGCGATGCCCGAACGAGCTCTCAGTGCGCGTCAGCTACGTCGCCGGGACCTCTTCGGGCCACATCACGTTCGTTGCTCGGGTTCCTGGCAAATTGGGGCGGCGTTTGCGCTGCGGCGCTGAATATGCACGGCGAGCAATGGTTGACGACGTCAGCGCCACAGATTACGCGAAAGCCAGCACCTCTCCCAAAGCGGCGCTTGCGTAAGTCCCTGATTCATTTGCGAAACCGACCGGCAAGCGCCACAAAATGCACGAAAACCAAGATCACCCCCCCGAATTCCGGACGTTTCAAAACTAGAGGTACGGTTGCTTTCCGGCAGCGCCGAATGGCGCGAAGGAGAAGTGGACTTGACCCTGTTGGGTTGACGGTTGGGGACTTTAGGTTTCAAGTCTGATCGGTGAGCTCCGGTGCAGGGATACTCACTGGCGGGGCGAGCTTCATGCGGCGGTCTCCAGTTGGATGAGAAGCTGGAACGCGCGGCCGACGGCCGCGCATGCGTCACTCGACGCCGCCGACGGGCTCGATGTCGACCTCGAAGTTTTCGAGGAAGCGGCTGACCATCATATAAAAGCCAATCGTCAGCACGAGCTCGGCCAGTGCCCGAGTCGTGAGGCGGGCCTGCATCGCTTCGAACATCGCGTCGGGCGCCTTCACGTGGTGGACGAGCTGGTCCGTGAAGCGAAGTACCTGCACCTCCAGCGCGCTGAGCGCCGACGTGTCTTGCCGGGTTCGAGCGCGGCGACCTTCTCGTCACTGAGCCCGTCAGCACGCGTCATTCGTTTGTGCTGGTGCACCTCGTAGCTCGCGCCGCCGAGCTTCAGGAAGCCTTCGGCCGCTTTGCCGGCGTGCGCAGCATGCGGTAGAGGTTGAGGGGCTTGCGGGCGCCGACCAGGTCCGTATAGTAGGACGGCGCCTGCGTCAAGTCGAAGTAGGGAATACGGGCCACGAAAGTCTCCACGAAGAGGCGCCGCCAATGTCGGTTCAGCTCGCTGCAGAGATCGGCTGCAACGAGTGCCTTCTGGCTACGGCGATTTCAGCGGTGCCGCGGGTACGACCGCCGCGATGCCTTCAGGATTGATGTTGAACACCAAGAACGTGAATGGCTCGTCGCCCGCATTTCCCCACTGATGCACCAACCCGGAAGGCTCATAGACAAACGAGCCCGGTCCCTTGCCTTCGGTGGTGCCTGCGATCGTGTTGGCGCCGGTGCCGGCCAGAACGTAGTAGAGCGCCGCTCCGGTCCGATGGTGGGGTGGGTTGGAAGGCATATGCGGCGGAAACGTGATGCGCGATAGGTTGACGTCGTAGCCACCCGACTTGAGGTCGGGAATGGGTGTGGTCGTGCGATAGAGCTCCCTCACGACGGCCGGAGCTGTCTCGACCGGCTGGCCCGCAGACAGCGCCGAGACGAGGCGGAAGTGAAGAAGGACGGCTGGCTCGCCCGGTGCTGCCTTCAGCGACACCGCCCGACCCGAAGGGAGGAACAAGCCTTCCCCGCTGCTCAGCACTTTGGTGACTGCGTCGAGCGTGACTGCCGTCGATCCCGAGACTTGGTACAGGATGCCGTTTCCCGCCGCAATGCGGCTCGTCTGCCCTGGGGCAAGGGTGACAGACAGGGCCTCGAAATGCATCGGCGCGTCAGACACCGCTGCCAACTTGGCCGCGGCGACGACGGTTCTCGAAGTTGTTGATTGAGCTCCACTGGCTTGCGCTGCAGCGGAGCCGCAAAAAGTCGCCGCGCAAAGCAGCAAGATGGCTGGTGTCACAGGTCGCATGATGTTTCCTGGAGGCAAGGGGTTTCTGTCGCGATAGCGGTCGGCTGATAGCCTACGACGAACCCGAAGCCAAAGGCAATCCATGATTGAGGCGCTGCGCAAGGTGCTCCGGCGGATGCACTATCCGATGGAAGTGATGCTGACCAGCGTGCGCTGGTATCGCGCCTTGAGACCATCCCCGAAAGCTAAACATGTCTGACCCCAAACCCATCGACGAGCTGCAGCCCGCGGCTCGAGCACAAACGGTCCATCCACCTGTTCGCTGAGCTCTCTCGCTCAACATCGCGCGCTCTTGTACTTCCGCCGCATACCCGCTAACAGCAATAGCCCCCCCACCATCAACCAGACCGTCTCCGGTTCAGGCACAGGCGCGGCCATGAATTCGAGGGCGCCATTGTCGAAGTTCAATGTTCCCGAGATTCCGCTAAAGACGAAGTCGCTGGCAGCAAAGCCTTCGAGGCCGCCGGCTCGGATCAAAGCGTATTCCTGTCCGGACACGAAACCGTCGTCGATCAGGTTGAAACGGAATTCGCCAGCTGCGCCGTGGATCAGGTTGCCGAGGATGGTGATCTGGTCGCTGTCCGCCTGGTTGTCGCCGAGCACGAGCTGGATCAGGCCACCGCCATCCCAGGTCAGGCTGTTGCCGAACGTGAGCTCGGCGGGGTCGCCGGGGGCGATGACACCGCCGGCGCGTAGCGTCACGGGGCCAGCGACGATGCCGTTGCCGCTGAGCATGCCGCCGCGCTCGACGAACACCGGGCCCGTGCCGGTCGCCGAGCCGGTGCTGTTGCTGACGATGAGCTTGCCGCTGTGCGCGTCGACTCCGTTGCCGATGTGGGTGGCACCGGTGTACGTGTTTGCGCCCGAGAGCGTGAACGAGCCCGAGCCCTGGACATTGAGCTGGCCACCGGTGGCGTTAACGAAGCCACCATCGCGAATCAGCCCCGAGAACGTCGTGCTCGCGTTGTTCAGGCCGACGGTGAGCGACCTGCTGCCCAGGCTGACGGCGCCGTCTCCTTCGATGGAGCCGATGCCCATTCCGGACGTGCTCAGCTGGCTGATGTCGAGGCCACCGGCGCTCAATCCGGCGCCGGCCAGGACGACGCGCGCCGTGCCGCCAGTGCTGTTGTTGAAGAAGACGATGCCGCCGCCCGCACCGGTGCCGGAGCTGGCTTCGCCGTAAAGCGTTGCGGCGCCGGCGGAGGCGTTCTCGAAAAATTCCGTTTGGCCATTACCTGCGCCGTCGACCGCCCCACCCAGGTTGTGGAAAACGCCGTTACCCGCCGAGGCGCCGGCGAAGAATTGCGTCAGGCCGCCGTCGGCTCCCAAGGACGCAGCCCCGAAGTTCGTGAACGTCGCTGCTTCGGCCGTCGAGCCGTCGAGAAACCGTGTCGAGCCGGGCGCGGTGGCCGGCAGCGAAGCGCCTTCATTGAGGATGTTGCTGTGCTGCGCGGAGCTGGAATTTGCGAAGTTGGTATTGCCGCCATAAGCATTGGTCACGGCGCCCGCCTCGTTGCGGATCGTCGCGTTGCCCGCGCCTGTGCTTGTCGAAAAATTGGTGTTGCCGGCCGCGTAGTTCAGCGCGAAGCCCGCGGCGCCCGGCGGCGCGCCCGCCACCGTGGCGCCGCGATTCACGATCACGCTGTTGCCGGCCGTGGCATAGGCGTCGAAGTGGGCGCTGCCGCCAAACGCACCAGCTACCGAGGCACCCAGGTTGATAATGCTCGCGCCCGCTGCGGTCGCCGGTGTCACGGCATCCACGCCGTTGAACGTCGTCGTGCCGCCGAAGCCGTTGCTGATCGCGCCGCCAATATTTGTGATGCGCGCGTTGTCGGCCGACGTGTGGTCGAAGAAATAAGTGATGGCCTGTGACGAGCTACTGAGTTGGGCGCCACCGTTCGAGATGTTCGCGCTTCCGGCGTCCGAGCTGTCATGGAATTGCGTCGTTGCCCCGACCGTGACGCCGCCCTGATTGACAATCGTTGCGCTTGTGGCGCTGCTGCCGTTGAAGAACGACGTCAGCCCGCCGCCGCTGGTGAAGCTGCTTCCCTGGTTGGTGATGGTGCTGGCGCCGGCCGTCGCCAAATTGGCGAACACCAAGGAACCACCGATCGAGTTGCTGGCCAAGCCGCCAGTGTTGATGACGGTCGCGTTGCCAGCCGTGCTGCCGTCGCGAAAGATGGTCATACCGGCACCGTTCGCGGCGAGGGCGCCGCTTGGCGCGGGAAATGACGAGCCGGTATTGGTCAACGTCGCCTGGCCGGCGTTCGAGTGGCCGAAAAATAAGGTCGTGCCGCCGAAACCGCCCGCCCCCGTGTTGCCCTGGTTGTTGATTGCCGCGGTACCGGCCGTTGCCATGTCGTAGAACGTGACCAGGCTCGACACGAGCGTCGAGGGAGCGCCTTGGTTGACGATGCTCACGGCTCCGGCCGAGGCGTTGCCCGCGAAGCGAAGCTCGCTCGTCGGCGAAGCCGTCTCGATTACCGGACCCGTGCCCAAGCCGATGCCGGCGGCGTTGCTGACGATGATCAGCCCGTCCTGGATGGTGGTGCCGCCGCTGTAGGTGCTGTTGCCAACGAGCCAGAGGGTGCCCGTGTCGACCTTCGTCAAGGAGCCCGAGCCAATGAGAGGCGCGTCGATGGTCGCTGATGCGCCGGGATCGACGCGAATCGTGGCGGCGCCGACGAGTGCGATCGAGCCGCTCGCATTGGCAGCGAGCGTGTAGCCGCTCGTCGCGAATTGCATGCCGGTCGATGCGACGGGTGCCGTCACCGTGACCGTGCCGGCGCTGCCCGTGAATACCGCGAACGAGCTGCCCCAGACGACGTTGGCCGAGCCGCTGCTATTGGTCCAGTTTGTCCCCGCGTTGTTCCAGCTTCCCGTACCGCCGTCGACGACGTTGTTGGCGGCGAAATACGCGCCGTCCCAGAACAGCACGTTGGCGCCGCCGACAACGAGGTTCACTTGGCCGCCGATGCTGGTCTGCACCACGAGATCGCTTGCGGAGAAGCCGCCGGGAATCGCGCCAATGGCGACGCCGTTGTTGACGAAAGCGCCGCCGTAGTCGATGAAGCGATAGCTGCCCAGACCGAAGCCGCCCGAGTCGGTCACGTTCAAGGTACCGGCCAAGGTCAGGTTTCCGCCGACCGTCAGCAGATCGTTCTTCGGGCCGCCGACCACGCCGGGCGCGCCGAGCCGAAAGTCGAGCAGCGCAGCCGGGTCGAAGGTCAGGCTGCCGAGAACCGTCAACGTGCCGGGCGCAGCAGCGCCACCCGGAGCGAGCGTGCCTGCCGCGCCCACATTCAGCGGCGCGCCGATCGTGCCGGTGCCGCCGAGCTTCGCGCCGCCGCCGATGGCGACACCGCTGCCCGCCAGCGAGCCGTTGACGAAGAGCGTGCCGCCGCTCACGAGGGTTGCGCCGGTGTACGTGTTCGCGCCCGACAGAGTCAGGATTCCGACACCAACCTTCGTCAGCGAGCCGCCTGTACCGGCGGACTGGCCGCCATCGCTAGCGACGCCGCTGAATTCCGTGCTCAACCCATTGCCACCGATGACGAGGCGCTTTCCGCCGAGAAAGACGTTGCCGCCGCCTTCGATCGAGCCGACCGTCGTGCCTGCCGTCGTCAATGCGCTGATGTCGACGACGCCGCCGACGTCGGTGACGATGCGCGCCGCGCCTCCGCTGGCGCTGTCCTGAAAGATGATCACGCCCCCGAAGCCGCCGGAGACGCCGCTATCGGCGAGCAAGGTGGCGTTGCCAGCGCTGGAGTTGTTTGCGAACCGCGTGCTGCCGCCGGTGGTCCCCGCGCCATAGCCGCCCGCGTTTTCGATCGTCGCCGAGTCGGCGGACGAGACATCCAGGAATACGGTTTGGCCGCCGAGGTTGAGTGCAGAGCTGGGCGCCGCTCCGCCGTTGGAGATCGTCGCCTGGCCGGCATGCGATCGATCGTGAAATTCCGTCACCCCGCCACTCGAAAAGGCCGACGGCGACTCACCGTCGGCCTCGTTGTATATCGCCACCAGCGGACCGGAAATCGAAGCGTCGTCGAAGAAGAGCGTCCGCCCGGTTCCGGCGCCGCCGATAGAGCTGCCGAGATTGAGGATCTGCACGTTGTCGCCGACGCTGGCGAAGACGGAGTGATCGTGGAACTCCATGCGGCCGCCGGCAGCGCCGGCGATGTTGCCGGCCAGGTTTTGCCCCACACCGCTGAACGTGGCATTGTCGAAAAAACGCGTCACCGCCTCGCCGCCAGCCAGGGTGGTGGCCGATCCAACGCTGGTGACCTTGCCGCCGACGATCGTCGCCTGGTTGCGAAAATCGAGCCGCCCGCCGAAGCCATCGCCGCCGTTGTCGACGAAGATATTGTTGTCGACGCGGGCCCGGTCCTGCACGGTCATCTGGCCACCGGCCGCAGCGACGCCGACGCCGCCGCGTATGGCGATCTGCGCCGTGCCTTGCGCGTGCGCGTCGTCGCGCATGATCACCGTTCCGCCGCTCGCGCCGGCAACGGTCGCGCCCTCGGCGATCAAACCGGTCAAGTTGGAGGGGGCCGCCGTCGACGAGTGATCCTGAAAGATGATGTTGCCACCGCTTCCGCCAGCAACCGTGCCGCCGCTGGCGGTCAGGGTCGTGGTGTTACCGCTGACCGACGCCGTGTTCGTGAAGAGCAGGGTACCGCCGACCGGCCCAGCGCTGGCGTCGGCATAGAACGTCTGCAGCGCGGTAAGGTAGTAAGGCGTGTTGCTGACGATGCCGGCGCCGCTCAACGTCAGCGTCGCGGGCGAGCCGGCGCCGATATGGATGTCGATAGTCGTCGCGTTGGTCGCGTTCGACGTAAACGTGAACGACGACAGCCGCACCGAATAATCGACGATCGACTGAAAGCTTGCGCTCGGCCCGAACTCGACGTCGGCGCCATCGCCCGGCGTCGCCCCGCCGACCCAGTTCCGCGAGTCGCTCCACAGGTCGTCGCCACCGGTGCCGAGCCAAAGAATCGGCGTTGCCTGTGCGTTGCCAAGGGCGCCCGCCACGAGCGCGGCGATCAGAGTGCGCTGAAACGCCTTCGTAAAGGCACCGGCCATGATGAGCGGGTGAAATTCGGAAAAAAGCGCAGGCATGGCAGCTCCGTCAAAGAGAGACAGCTTGAGACCGGTATCGCGTCAACCCGCGGCCGTCAGGCGTGCCTCAACGCTGGTGGCAGCCAATGTATGCGACATCGTCGAGGTGCCGAAATACGAATGACTTATTTCGGCACGACGACGTCGTTGCCATAAACCCAGCGCATCCCACCGCCGTCTTCGGAGCCCATGGTGTGGAAGACGGGCAGGCCGCTCAAGCGGCTGATCCAGATATGGATCGCGGTCGGATCGGGCGCGTTGTTCTTGTCATTGTTGCGCACCTGGTAGCCGAGCGCCGCGTCGCCGCTGATCTTGCGCTCGCCGAGCGGCTCGCACCGCACGGCCCCCTTCAGTTCGCGGCTCTTCAAGCTCGATCCCTCGGAGGCTGCGGTGCCGCCCCCGCCCTTTTGATAGTGGTCGCCGAAGTTCGTGTAGCTGGCGTTGCCGACGTCGACATGAAACGGCTTGCCTGTCGGCGCCGCCTGGATGTTCTTGACGTCGTAGACCGCGTAGCGCCCGGTCGCCTCGGCCTTGGCATAGGCGGCGATGACCGGCGCGCAGTCGGCCTGCGCGCCAGCCGCCACGGCGGCAGCAACGATGGCGAGCGCGGTTTGCAATGTTCTGTTCATAACCCTACCTCGCAATCGATTGAGCCGCCGGCTTGCCGCCGACGATGATGATGATGCCGCGCGGCTGTGCGGAGTGCGTCGCTTTTGCGCCGCCAGCCATCGACACCGCGTTCGGCGCCGTGGCGACCGGATTCTGGACGATGATGCTGCGGGCCTGCGTCGGGCTTTGCAGGCCGCGACCTTCGCGTAGCGGCGCGACCCTTCGCTGCCGATGCGGCCGCCGTTTGACGAAGCGCCGACGGCGCGGATATGTCCACACTGCCGGCGAATGATGACTCTGCCGACGCAAGCGCAGCCAAAAGGAATGGGACGCGGGTCGCGATGCAGTTCGGTTTCATGTTGACTCCAGGAAGAAGGACGTTGAGCAGGGATTCGACACGGGGGCGTGCGGCTTGCCTGGCGGCCGGGTGACCGGCGACGCCGCGTTGAAGGGGCCCGGGTTGTCTTCGGTTGTTCCTGCGTTCTTATGCTTCGCCTGCGGCGACCAGAGCGCCGGTTGCACCTCGACCTGCTCGCGCGCGGCGAAGAACTTCGCCTGCGTCGCCGGCGTCGCCTTGCCGTCGGCCGTGACGACGCTGACGGCGACGACGGTGTCGGCAATGCCGAGGAAGTCGGCCGGGATCTGCACCTCGATGCCCGTCATGTCCCACGACGTGAAGGCCGGATCGAGCTTGCCGCTTGTGAATAAGCCGATTATTTCGACCCGCCCGGCACGGTCGCCGAAGCACTGCCCGTTCACGACGACCTTGCCTCCGGGTTTCAGTTGGCCCGAAATTTCAGAGATCGCCGGCGGCCTATGGTCGACGCAGTGCATCGTTGCCAAGGTGAATTGGGAACCGGTGGAGGTGCGTTCGGTGGCCGACAGGTGCACACTTCCAAGATCGCGTGGCGCCGCAGAGATCACCTCACCGACCTGTCCGCCGCCGACCCCGCCGAAGCTGACGAGGACCCCAAGCGGCTGAGGGCCGCCGGGGCCGGCAGCGCGTCGCGGCGAATCAATTCGCCGGACGCTGGTCTTGACCGTCTTCGGCGGGCCGGCCTTGGCGACGAGCGCAGCGCGAAGCGCTGCTTGCAAGGTGCCCGCCGTCGTCGTCTTGCCGTTGGCGACGATCGTCGTATTCGCATCGAGCGCAAACAATCCCTGCGCCGCTTTCTTCGTCGCGCTCGGCACTGCGGCGCGGTTCATCAATGCGCCGGGCGCCGCGTGCGTCGCGCTGGCCGCGCCGGCGGAACGTAAGGTCGGCTGCATCTTGTGCTCCTTGCAAGTCGGTCGCTGGTAGTAACGGAAAATCGGCGTCAAAGCGGCCATTGCTCTTGCTGTATCCGTCTCGTCGGTGCGCTCACTGTCGGCCTGAAGCGCTGAGAAATCCTTAACGATCCTGAGACCTCCATAAACGGTTCGCGTCGGCGCAACACCTCGTCTACATTGCAGCGGGGAGAAGCTTCGATGCGGGACATCTTTCGCTTTGGCAGAGTCGAGATCCGCCGCCAGGAACGATTGATCCTGGTCGACCACGAGACGGTCAAGATCGGCGCGCGAGCCCTGGATCTGCTGTTCGTCTTGCTCGATCATCGTGACCACGTGGTCTCGAAGAACGAGCTGCTCGACTTGGTCTGGCCAGGCATCGTCGTCGAGGAGAACAACCTTCAGGTGCAAACCTCGGCGATTCGAAAGCTGCTCGGCCCCAACGCCATCAGCGCCATTCCCGGTCGAGGCTACAAGTTCACGTTGATTCCGACCGGCGAGGTAGCGGACGAATCGGCTCATTTGCCGCCGACGACCGACGACAGGCAGACTCATGCCGCGCCGATGACGAACTTGCCCGCGTCGATCCCTGTCATCTACGGGCGTCGCTCCGACGAAGCACAGGTTGCGGCGCTGTTGCAGCAGCACCGCGTTCTTTCGATCGTCGGCGCCGGCGGCATCGGCAAGACCCGGCTGGCGCTCGCTGTCGCGGCGCGATGGCGGCACGACTACGCCGACGGCGTGTGGTGGGTCGACTTGAGCAAGTTTTCGCAAGGTGACCTGGTCGCCTGCGAGGTGGCACGTGTTCTCGGGATTGCGCTTTCCGCAAGCCGCCCGGCCGCCGAGGTAGTCGCCGACGCCTTGCGGCCACTTTCTCTGCTTCTCGTCCTAGACAATTGCGAGCATCTGCTGGAAGCCGTCGCGACGCTCGTCGACGCGGTATCCCTGGCTGCTCCCCGAGTCACCTTGCTAAGTACGACGCAGGAGCCGCTGCGAACGTCCACGGAACACCTCTACAGGCTCGACGTGCTAGGCCTAGCCGCCTCGTCGACACTCGCGGACGTCGCAGACAGCGGCGCGGCGCAGCTCTTCATCGCGCGTGCAAAGGCGGCCGACCCCCGTTTCGAGTTACAGTAAAGCACGATCCGCAGAGCGCCGTCGTTCTCATGGGCGATTCGCGCGCACTGTGGCTGCTCCTTGCGTTGCAGCCTGAAGGGGCGTCCTACTGCGAAGCCGCTCTTCCCCACGTGACCCCGTCTACGCCCCCGCGAGCGGCCGGGCGTTTTTGGTTAACGGTCGTCGGGATGACTCTTAACACCTGGCCGAAACGATCCCTTGAAGCGGCCGAAGAGGCCGTCGCATTGCTACGCGAGGCCGGCGATCCGAAGTCGCTTGCTCTCGCGCTGCTTGGCTTGGCGAATGGATCTCAGGGCCGGGAAAGGCGATGTCCCAGAAGTTGTTGAACGCGTGAGCTGAGGTGGCGGTTCCTTTCGCCTGCATTCGAAAATGCAGGTGCCTAGAAAGCAAAGAAAGGAACCACCGAAATGAAGTCTCGCACGAAGCCCG
>JBDTIO010000310.1:0-4880 GCA_039936375.1 Caldimonas sp.
GCCTGCGCGCCAAGCTGCTTCTCCTCGCGCGAGACGCTCGGCAGGCGCAACGCGTTGGCCAGCCAGCCGGTGCGCGTTCGCGAATGGCCGCCGAGCATGATGTTCTGGCGCACGCTCATCGAACGAAAGAGAGCCAGGTTCTGGAAGGTGCGGCCGATGCCGAGGCTGGCGATGCCGTAGGTCGGCGTCTCGAGGATCGAGCGGCCCTCGAAGCGGATCTGCCCGTCGCTGAACGCGTACAGGCGCGACAGGCAGTTGAACATCGTCGTCTTGCCGGCGCCGTTCGGCCCGATGAAGCCGACGATGTGGCCGCGCGCGACGTCGAACGACACGCCTTCGAGGGCAGTGATGCCGCCGAAGCGCACGGTGACGCTCTCGACCTGAAGGAGCGGTGTTTCGATGGCCTTCCCCGGGCGAGCGAATGAGCGCACCTTAGGGCCGGCGGCCGAGAAAGAAACGGGTCTTGCCCTGTCGGGTCTTGCCCTAGTTGACCGGGGCCGGCCATGTGGCGACGGCGCGGGATTCTCCCGCTCGCGGGCTGCGGTCCCGGATCGTGCGAAATCCGCGCGGGCCCCGATGGCCTGTCGCCGTTTTTCGCGTACAGTTCGAGAATGAGAATCATTCTCATCGCGAATCAAATGATTATTTGCAGTACATGAGAGGGCAAGATCCGCCGGCCGGGATCGCGCCGCGGCGGCACCCTGCTGGCGCTCGTCGTCGCCGTCGGGGTCACCGGTTGCGGCGGCGGCGAGAGTGGCGGCGGTGCGGCGCCACCGGCCAGCAGCACACTGTCGCCGACGGCCCAGGTCGGCGAGCAGATCTTCTCCGACACCGCTCTGTCCGCATCCGGCGCCCAGTCCTGTTCGACCTGCCACGTCGCCGCGCACGCCGTCGCTGGCGCCGGCGGCCTGCCGACGCCGCTCGGCGGCCCGAACATGGACCAGCCTACGGCAAGCAGCCGCAGTGCTTGCAAGCGGCTGCCGCGGCCGCAGCCCGCTGACGAAGAACTCCGGAGCCGCCTCCAATGACCCGTCCTGCCCTGCGTCCAATATCACGCGCCGTTGCCCTGGCCTGCACCCTGGGCGCGATGGCGTCCGGCGCCGCCTTCGCCGCCGATCCGCCCGGCGGCAACGCCGCGCTCATCAAGAAGCTCGAGAGCCAGAACGAGGCACTCGCCCGCTCGATCCGGGCGAGTTCGAGGTTGAGCAGTTCTACGTCGAACGCAAGATCAACGATGCGATCGGCGCCCGCGCCGGCCTGTTCCTCATTCCCGCGGGCCTGCTCAACGAGAACCACGAGCCGACCAACTTCTACGGCGTCCAGCGCAGTTTCGTCGAGACGCTCATCATCCCGAGCACCTGGCGCGAAGGCGGCCTCTCGTTCTACGGCACGACCGACGCCGGCATCGACTGGAACGTCGGCCTGACCACCGGCATGAATCTCTCGAAGTGGAACTTCGCTCCCGAAGCGCCGCTCTATGCGTCGGCGCAGGAGCTCATCAACGAAGACGTCGCGCCGTTCCAGGCGACTCACCAGGAGCTGTCCCTGGCCAACGCCAGGCGCCTCGCCCAGTACCTGTCGCTCAACTATCGCGGCATTCCCGGGCTGACCGTCGGCGGCACCTATTTCACCGGCAACGCCGTGCCCGCGCTCGCGACCATCGGCAGCGAGCGGACCAGCCTGTGGGAGACGCACGTTCGCTATCAGCCGGGCCGCTGGGACCTCTCGGCACTCTATGCACGCGGCAGCATCGGCAACACCGGCGCCGCCAACGCCCAGTTCCCCGGCACGGCCAATCCCCTGCCCTCGAAGTTCGACGGCTGGTTCGCGCAGGCGGCCTACAACGTCTGGCAACGCGACGGCTATCGCCTCGCGCCCTTCATCCGCTACGAGCGCTACGACATGGGTGCGGGCTACGACGGCATCGCCCCTGGCTTCTCGCCGACGCCGACCGGGCCGGTGCCGAGTTCGACCTCGCCGACGACCTTCGACTACTTCGCGATCCCGCGCGATCGCGTCGTCACCCTGGGCGCCAATTTCTACCTGAACCCGAATGTCGTGTTGAAATTGGATTACCAGAAGTTCAGGACCAACATCGACTTCTCGCGCGTCGACCTGGGGCTCGGCCTCCAGTTCTGACCGGCGCGCGAGGCTGCCCCATGCCGCGTTCCGCGACCGCCCAAGTCTGCTTCGTCTGCGCCGCCGCGCTGCCGGCGGCGCTCGTGCCGCTGCAGGCGTTTGCCGCCGTCTACATGAGCGCCGCCGACGCCGCGCATCTCATGTTTCCCGAGGCCAGTGCCTTCACACCGCGCCCGCTCTCGCTGACCGCGGAGCAACGCCAACTCATTGCGGCGCACGCCGGCGGCGGCGGTCCGCCGAACACCGCTTTCTGGAAAGTGGTCACGGCCACGGCGGGCGATCGCCTTCTCGGCTACGTCGTCACCGACAGCGTCATCGGCAAGTTCGACCTGATCGACTACGCGGTGGCGCTGGCACCCGACGGCACGATCCGCGACGTCGAGATCCTCGCCTATCGCGAGGCCCACGGCGGCGAAGTGCGGACGGCGGCGTGGCGCCGCCAGTTCGTCGGCAAGACGGCGAGCGCGCCGCTGGCGATCGGCGACGACATCGCCAACATCAGCGGCGCAACCCTTTCCTGCACCCACCTCACCGACGGCATCCGGCGGATCGCGACCTACGGCCAGCTCGTGCTCGCCAAGGGCTGACCCACGCCGTGTCGCTCGCCATCGCATCGCCTTTGCCGCGCCTGCGCCGGGCCAGGCCCGGCCTCGGAACGCTGGTCGAGATCGGCGTCGATGCCGACGATGCCGCGCGCGCGCAGCGCGGCATCGCCGCTGCCTTTGCCGAGATCGCCGCCGTGCACCGGCTGATGAGCTTTCACGAGCGCGACAGCGACCTCGCGCGCCTGAATCGCGCCCGGCCGGGTGAGCTCGTCGCGGTCGACCGGCGCACCGCGGCGGTGCTCCGCGCCGCCGAGGCGTTCCGGATCGAATCGGACGGCGCCTTCAATGCCGGCGTGGCCACGGCGCTGATCCGCATCGGCGCTTTGCCGCCGATCGGCGCGAGCGAAGCCCCGTTGGCGCGCGATGACGGCGCTCCGACGCCTTCCTCCGCTCGGGTCGCCGTTCGCCGTGGCGACTTGCCGCTCGATCTCGGCGGCATCGCCAAGGGCTATGCGGTCGACCGCGCGATCGCGGTCCTTCGCGCCCACGGGGTCGAGGGGGCGCTCGTCGACGCCGGAGGCGACCTGCGCCACTTCGGCAACCGCGCGGCGACGATCGGCCTGCGCGATCCGGCCGACCCGGTGCGCCTGCTGGCATCGATCGATCTTCGCGACGCGGCACTGGCAAGCTCGGCGACGAGCAGCCTCGACGGCAGGCGGCCGACGTCGCTTCCCTCGGCGCTGCTCGACGGACGAAGTCGCCGATCGCTGGCGCCGGATGCCGGCGCCAGCGTCATGGCGCCTTCCTGCATGACGGCCGATGCGCTCACCAAGATCATCCTGGCCACCGACGATCGCGAGCACCCGATGCTCGGACGTCACGGCGCGACCCTGGTGCTGCATCGCCCGCCGGAGCGCGTTGCGGCATGAAGCGAAGGCAGCGCCGGCCGCCATCGCTGCTGCAGCAGTCGACGAAGCTCGGCGCGATTCGCCGCTGCGGCCTCTACGCCCTCGTCGCCGCGCTCGCCGCAACCGGTGCGGCGTGGCTGTGGCTGCGCGTCGGGCGCGCCGACGATGCGCTGCCGAGCCCCCTCGAGCCGTGGATGATGAAGCTCCACGGCGCGGCGGCGATGCTCCTGATCTACCTGTCGGGAACCATGCTCTTCGGCCACATGGTCAACGCCTGGCGGCGAGGCCACAACCACGGCAGCGGCGCCATTGCCGCGGCCACGTTGCTCCTGCTCGGCCTGAGCGGCTACGGCCTCTACTACTTCGGCGGCGACAGCCTGCGTCGCGGCACCGAGTGGCTGCACTGGGGAGCCGGCTTCGCCCTGCCGCTGCTGCTCGCCTGGCACGTGCGACGCGGCCGGCGTGCGGTCGCGCGTGCTTCCCGAAACGAACCCTTGCTGCCGCCCCTCTAAAGCCAGCGCGGGCGGAATGCCGGCGGCGTATCGTGACGCACCTTCTAGTGCGCCTCGTCCCAGTTGGCGCCGACACCGACCTCGGCGACCAGCGGCACCGCCAGCGAGGCGACGCCGGCCATGATGCGCGGCACCGCTTCGCGGGCCCAATCGAGCTCGCTCTGCGGCACCTCGAAGACGAGCTCGTCGTGCACCTGCATGATCATCCGCGTCGCGCGATGTTCGCGGTCGATCGCGTTCTGTACGGCGATCATCGCCAGCTTGATGAGATCGGCGGCGGTACCCTGCATCGGCGCGTTGATCGCCTGGCGTTCGGCCGCGGCCTTGCGCGGCCCGGGCTTGTTAATCTCGGGCAGGTAGACACGGCGGCCGTACAGCGTCTCGACGTAGCCTTTCTCGGCGGCCGAGGCGCGCGTCTCGTCCATGTAGCGCTTGACGCCCGGGTAGCGCGCGAAATAGCGCTCGATGTAGGCCGTGGCCGCGCTGCGCTCGATGCCGAGGTTGGCGGCCAGCCCGAACGCGCTCATGCCGTAGATGAGACCGAAGTTGATGACCTTGGCGTAGCGCCGCTGCTCGCTCGAGACCTCGGGCACGGCGACGCCGAAGACCTCGGAGGCGGTGGCGCGGTGCACGTCGACGCCTTCACCGAACGCCGCGAGCAGGCCGGCGTCGGCGGAGATGTGGGCCATGATGCGCAGCTCGATCTGCGAATAGTCGGCCGAGAGGATCGAAGCCCCTTCGGGCGCGATGAACGCTTCGCGGATGCGCCGCCCTTC
>JBDTIO010000311.1:0-7897 GCA_039936375.1 Caldimonas sp.
CTTCGCGCATGTAGGAACGCCAGGTCATCTCGAGCTGCACCGCATGGCGTCCGACTGCCGGGCGACCATGGTGGCGGGTGATGTGGCCGCCCTTGAAACGACCGTCGACCACCTGCGTGTATCTCGATTGCGATTCGAGCACCCGCGCCAGGGCGCGGCGCAATGAGGGCGCGCAACTCGCGCCGTTCGCAGTGCCGAGATTGAGATCCGGCAGCCGGCCCTCGAAGAGCCACGGCAGCTCCGACTTGATGCTGTGCGCATCGAACAGCATCGCGTGCCCGTGCGTCGCTTGCAGGCGAGTCAGCTCGTCTTCGAGGGCGCGATGGTAAGGATGCCAATAGTGGTCGAGCCGGCGCGCGATCTCGGCGTCGTCCGGTTGCGCGCCCTGCCGATACAACGCATCGCCGGTGAAGAAGCGGGTCGGGCAGAGCTCGGTGTTGTTCACCCCCGGGTACATCGGCGCGTTCTCAGGCGGCCTGTTCAGGTCGATGACGTAACGCGAGTGGCGTGGAACGATCAGGCCGGCGCCTATCTTGCGCACGAAATCGTAGAGCGGCTCGAGATGCCAGTCGGTGTCCTCGACCGCCAGCCCGCGTTCCACGACGCGCGAGCGGAGGTCGTCGGGAATCGAAGTGCCGACGTGCGGCATGCTGACCAGCAGCGGCGTACGGCCGCGATGCAGCGTGAAGATGTCGTTGCGCTCGACGGCCGCTGCTGTCGGCGCGGTGTCGTGTGTGCCGGTCATGACGCGCTGCCTTCGTTCGAGGCCGCGCGGTCGGCACGCTGGCGCCCGCCGCTCACGACCCGCTTGCACTGATTGCGCCCCAACCAGTAGGCGAGCTCGTGCGGGTGCTCGAGGTCCCAGACCGCGAAGTCGGCGCGCATCCCGGCCGCCAGCGCGCCGCGATCGCTCAAGCCCAGCGCCCGGGCGGCGTTCACTGTCACGGCGCGCACCGCCTCTTCCGGCGTCAGGCGAAACAGGGTGCAGGCCATGTTGATCATGAGCAGGAGCGAGAGCGTCGGCGAGGAGCCGGGATTGTGGTCGGTGGCGATGGCGATGGGCACACCCTGCGCACGCAAAGCGGCGATCGGCGGGAGCTGCGATTCGCGCAGGAAGTAGAAGGCGCCGGGCAGCAGCACCGCGGTCACGCCGGCGCCGCGCATGGCGTGCACGCCGGCTTCGCTAAGGTATTCCAGGTGGTCGCACGACAGCGCGCCGAACTCGGCCGCGAGCTCGGCGCCGTGCTGGTCGCTGAGCTGCTCGGCATGCAGCTTGACCGGAAGGTCGAGCGCGCGCGCCGCCTCGAACACGCGGCGCGTCTGCGCGTGGCTGAAGCCGATGCGGTCGCAAAAGGCATCGACCGCATCGATCAGGCCTTCGCCCTTCAAGGTCGGCAGCCAGCTGCAGGCGGCGTCGATGTAGTCGTCGGCGCGCCCGTCGAATTCGGGCGGCAGGGCGTGCGCGGAAAGACACGTGGTGCGCACGCTCAGGTCGAGCTCGGCGCCGAGCCGGCGGGCGACGGCGAGGCAGCGCCGTTCGTCGCGCAGGCTGAGGCCGTAGCCCGATTTGATCTCGACGGTGGTCACGCCTTCGGCCATCAGCGCCCACGCCCGTGCCGCCGCCAGCACGAAGAGCTCGTCGTCGCTGGCGGCCCGGGTCGCGGCCACCGTCGAGCGGATGCCGCCGCCCTGGCGCGCGATGTCTTCGTAGCTCGCGCCTTCCAGCCGTAACTCGAATTCGCGCGCGCGCTGGCCGGCATAGACGAGATGGGTGTGGCAGTCGATCAGGCCGGGCGTGACAAGCGCGCCGCCCAGGCCGTGCTCCGAGGTGACGCGGCGCGCCAGATCCTTCGGCAGGTCGGCCTCGGGGCCAATCCAGGCCAGCGTGTCGCCTTCCACGAGCAACGCGCCGCGCGCCATCGGATCCCACGGCGAAGCGCCGCAGAGTGGCGCGATGCGCGCGTCGCGCCAGAGCGCAAGGCCGGTCATGGCGCGCTCGATGCCGGCGTGAAGCCGAGCCACCACGCCGATGCGATCGTGGCCGGCGCCCGCGCTGCGAAGCGCCACGGCACCGGCGCTGCGTCGGCCGCTTCGCACCACAGCAAGGTTCCCGCCTCGAGATCGCGCGACTCGCCTCCGGCCGACCAGCGACCGGATGCGGCGACGTACAGGCCGCGCATCGCGAAGGCATCGCTCCAGGTCGTGCTCGGTTCCACGGCCAGCGTCGTTCCTTCGCCGCCGCGACACATGAGATTGAGGTCGCGCGTGGGTCCCTCGATCAATCGGCAACCCGGTGCTTCCGCGCCATCGAAGCGAAGCGGCGTACTGCCGCGCACGACACGGCGCTCGATGCCACCGAAAGACAGCATCACGCCGGCGCCCTCAACCACCGTGAACCAGCGGACCGTGCCGGGGAAAGCCGAGAACGGACCGTCGACATCGATGTCGGCCAGGCTGATGCGAAGCGACCAGCCGGCGCCCGCAGGCCAGGCCAGCAGCTCGCGCGTGCGCCCGCCGCCATTGCGCCAGGCCTGCACCGCCACTTGGCCGGTCGCGATGCAGCGCACCGTCATCGCGTCAGGGCTTGAAGTGGCCATCAATCTGGTAGCGCGAGCCCGGGTGCACCAGGCGTGCGATCGTGATCGGAATGCCTCGACTCATGGTGCGGCGGACCACAACCAGGCAGGCCTCGTGCGGATCGATGTCGAGCAGGCGCGCCTCCTCGGCGCTCGGCGCGCTCGACTGGATCGAATACTGCGCCTCCCACAGTGGCGCGACTTGCAGCAGATAGTGCGTCGGCGTCATCTTCGTGAAGTCGACCTCGAGATAGTGCGGCGCGCAGGCCGGGTTGACGTAGCGGTCTTCGGACTGCAAGGGTACGTCGTTCTCGAAGTGGACGATCAACGTGTGAAAGACGAGCGCCTCGCTGGCCAGGCCGAGCTGCGCGGCCAGGGCGGCGGGAGCGCGCTCGCGCGCCGCGACGTGCACCTCGGCGTGATGGCGATGGCCGCGCGCGGCGATCTCCTCGTGCAGATCTCGAATGGTGAGGGTCGAGGAGACGCGATATAGGTGCGCGGCGAAGGTGCCGACGCCCTGGATGCGCTCGACCAGCCCTTCGGCCTGCAGCTCGCGCAGGGCCCGGGTCACCGTCATGCGGCTGACCCCGAATTGCGCCACCAGTTCGGCGTCGGAAGGCATGAGCGCACCGGGCAACCAACGTCCGCCCGCCAGCTCGTCCTTCAAGAAGGCCTTGACCCGCGCATACGGCGCAACCGGCCGGTGCTCGGCCAGGAGGGACGCGCTGTCGTCAAAAATCATCGGGTCAGTCTACTTGCCTAGACTTGTCTATGCAAGTAGAGTTGGCGACCCGATCCACTGCCGGCGAAGCGTCATGACCGACCTGTCCGTTCTCCATCAAGTGGCCCAGCCTCGCCCGGTACGGGCGCCGCGCGGCACGAGTCTCAGCTGCCGGAACTGGCTCATCGAAGCCGCCTACCGGATGATCCAGAACAACCTCGATCCCGAGGTTGCCGAGAACCCCGACGCGCTCGTCGTCTATGGCGGCATCGGCAAGGCGGCGCGCAACTGGGACTGCTTCGAGGCGATCCTGCAGTCGCTGCGCGAGCTCGGCGAAGACGAAACCTTGCTGATTCAGTCGGGCAAGCCGGTCGGCGTCTTTCGTACCCACGCCGATGCGCCGCGCGTGCTGATCGCCAACTCCAACCTGGTGCCGAAGTGGGCGACGTGGGAGCACTTCCACGAGCTCGACCGCAAGGGCCTGATGATGTTCGGGCAAATGACGGCGGGCTCCTGGATTTACATCGGCAGCCAGGGTATCGTGCAGGGTACGTACGAGACCTTCGTCGAGGCCGCGCGCCAGCATTTCGGCGGCAGCCTGGCCGGCCGTTGGATCCTCACCGCCGGCCTCGGCGGCATGGGCGGCGCGCAACCGCTGGCCGCGAGCTTTGCCGGCGCGTCGTCGCTGGTGATCGAGTGCCGACAGTCGCGCATCGACTTCCGCCTGAAGACGCGCTATCTCGACGAGCAGGCCACCGACATCGACGATGCACTGGCCCGCCTCGCCCGCTACGCGAAGGAAAGGAAGGCGGTCTCGGTTGGTCTGCTCGGCAACGCTGCCGAGGTCCTGCCCGAGCTGGTGCGGCGCGCCCGCGCCGGCGGCATCCGCCCCGATCTGGTCACCGACCAGACCTCGGCGCACGACCTCGTCAACGGCTATCTGCCGGCCGGCTGGTCGCTCCAGCGCTGGCAGAACGCGCAGGCCGACGACGCGCAGCACGCGGCGTTGCGCGATGCCGCGGCGGCGAGTTGCGCTGGCCACGTGCAGGCGATGCTCGACTTCCAGGCCATGGGCATCGCCACCGTCGACTATGGCAACAACATCCGCCAGGTCGCGTTCGATCATGGTGTCGCCAACGCCTTCGACTTCCCGGGCTTCGTGCCGGCCTACATCCGGCCGCTCTTCTGTCGCGGCACCGGGCCGTTCCGCTGGGTCGCGCTCAGCGGCGACCCCGAAGACATCGCCAAGACCGATGCGAAGATGAAGGAGCTCTTCCCCGACAACGCGCCCCTGCATCGCTGGCTCGACATGGCGGCCGAGCGCATCGCCTTCCAGGGCCTGCCGGCGCGCATCTGCTGGATCGGCCTCGGCGAGCGCGACCGCGCCGGTCTGGCGTTCAACGAGATGGTGCGCACGGGCGAGCTGAAGGCGCCGATCGTGATCGGCCGCGACCACCTCGACAGCGGCTCGGTGGCGTCACCGAACCGCGAGACCGAGGCCATGCGCGACGGCTCCGACGCCGTCTCCGACTGGCCGATGTTGAACGCGCTGCTGAACACCGCCGGTGGCGCCACCTGGGTGTCGCTGCACCACGGCGGCGGCGTCGGCATGGGCTACTCGCAGCACGCCGGCGTGGTCATCGTCTGCGACGGCACGGAGGCCGCCGACAAGCGCATCGCGCGCGTGCTGTGGAACGACCCCGCCACCGGCGTGATGCGCCATGCCGATGCCGGCTATGAAGAGGCACGCGCCTGCGCCCACGAGCAGGCGCTGAAGCTGCCGATGCTCGATCGGTGATGACGACGCTCGACCTCGCACCAGGCCGTCTCGGCCTCGACGATCTGCAGGCGATCCACGCCGGCGGCGTGACCCTGACGCTCGAGGCCGGCGCTCGGGATGTGATCCGCGCCAGCGCCGACGTCGTGCAACGCGCGGCCCTCGGCGACGCGCCGGTCTACGGCGTCAACACCGGCTTCGGCAAGCTGGCCTCGACGCGCATCGGCCGCGACCAGCTCGACGCCTTGCAGCTGAACCTGATCCGCTCGCACAGCGTCGGCGTCGGCATGCCGATGTCGCCGCCGGTGGTGCGGCTGATGCTGGCCCTGAAGGGGGCGAGCCTGGCGCGCGGCCATTCGGGCGTGCGCGAAGGCCTGATCGACACGCTCCTGCGCGCGCACAACGCCGGCCTCGTTCCCTACATTCCGGCGCAAGGCTCGGTCGGCGCCTCGGGCGATCTGGCGCCGCTCGCGCACCTGACGCTGGCCTTGCTGGGCGAAGGCGAAATGCTGGTCAACGGGCGACGCGTGCTGGCCGGCCCGGTCCTGCGTGAAGCTGGCATCGCGCCCCTTCAACTCGCGGCCAAGGAAGGCCTGGCCCTCATCAACGGCACGCAGGCTTCGACCGCGTTGGCCCTGCATGCCCTGCTCACCTTCGAGCCGGTGCTCGAGGCCGCGCTCGTGATCGGCGCGCTCACCGTCGATGCCGCGCGCGGCAGCGACGCGCCGTTCGACCCGCGCGTGCACCTGCTGCGCGGCCAGCCCGGCCAGATCGACGTCGCCCAGTACTACCGCGCCTTGCTCGCCGGCAGCGAGATCCGGGCTTCGCATCTCACCGGCGACGATCGCGTCCAGGATCCGTACAGCCTGCGCTGCCAGCCGCAGGTCGTGGGCGCCTGCCTCGATCAGCTTCGCCATGCCGCGCTGGTGCTGGTGCGCGAGGCCAACGCGGTGACCGACAACCCGCTGGTCTTCGTCGGCGCCCACGGTGAAGAAGGCGAGATCGTGTCGGGCGGCAACTTTCACGCCGAGCCGGTGGCGCTCGCCTGCGACGCCTGCGCCATCGCCATCGCCGAGGTCGGCGCGATCGCCGAGCGCCGCATCGCAATGCTGATCGATGCCAATGTTTCGCGCCTGCCGTCGTTCCTCACCTCGGACGCCGGACTGAACAGCGGCTTCATGATCGCGCACGTCACGGCCGCCGCACTCGCCTCCGAGAACAAGTCGCTCGCGCACCCCGCCAGCGTCGACAGCCTGCCGACATCGGCGAACCAGGAAGACCACGTGAGCATGGCGACGTTCGCGGCGCGGCGCCTGCAGGCGATGATCCTCAACACCGCGCACATCCTCGGCATCGAGGCGCTGGCCGCGGCGCAGGGCATCGAGTTCCAGCGCCCGCTGCGCAGCTCGCCGGCGCTCGAGGCAGCGCACGCGCTGCTGCGCGAACACAGCGCCGCGCTGACGGAAGACCGCTATCTCGCGCCCGACATCGAACGCGCCACCGCGCTCGTCAGCAACGGCGCGCTGGCTCGCATCCTGCGTACGCTGCCCGGCCTGCCACCGCTTTGGACGCCGACCTGAATTTCACCCACTGCCAAACACCATGAACCCAACCTTTCGACAAGCCGCGCTGATCACCCTCGCTATGGCGAGCCTCATGGCGGCGCCGCGCATGGCCGCGGCGCAAGACGCCTATCCCTCGAAGCCGGTGCACATCATCGTGCCCTTCCCCGCGGGTGGTGTCGCCGACGCACTGCCCAGGATCGTGGGCGAGAAGCTGGCGCTGAAGTGGAAGCAGCCGGTGATCATCGACAACCGGCCCGGTGCGTCCGGCAACATCGGCATGGAAGACGGCGCGCGCGCCGCACCCGACGGCTACACGCTGGTGCTCGCGCCCACGGGCAACCTGACGGTGAACCCGACTCTCTTTCCGAACCTGCGCTTCGACACGGCCAGGGACTTCACGCCGGTCACGCTGCTGGCCGATTCGCCCAACATTTTGGTGGTCAACCCGGCCGTGCCGGCGAAGACGCTGAAGCAACTCATCGCCTACGCAAAGCAGAACCCCGACAAGCTCAACTTTGCTTCGCCCGGCGCCGGCAGCGGTGCCCATCTGGCCGGCGAGTTGCTCAACATCGACGCCGGGATCAAGACCGTGCACGTGCCTTACAAGGGCCTGGCGCCAGCGGTCACCGACCTGCTCGCCGGAAACGTGCAGATGATGTTCGCCGGCGTGTCCACGGTGCTGGCGCAGATCAGGACCGGCAAGCTGGTGGCCCTCGCCGTCGCCGGCCCGCGCCGCCTGCCGCAACTGCCCGACGTGCCGACCGTCGCCGAAGAAGGCCTGCCCGGCTTCGACGTGACCTCGTGGTACGGCATCGTCGTTCGCTCGGGCACGCCGCCGCAGATCGTGCAGAAGCTGCAGCGCGACATTGCCGAAGCCCTGAAGATGGACGACGTCAGGGCCAAGCTCGACGCGCTCGGTCTCGAACCGGTGGGCAATACGTCCGAGCAGTTCGAAGCGAGGATCAAGTCCGAGAGCCGCAAGTGGATCGAGATCATGAAGAAGGCCAACATCAAGCCGCTGCAATGAGCGTCGCCATGCGGGAGATCCATCTCAGCTACCTCAACGGCCCCGACGTCGAGCGACTCGCCCTCACCGACGACGAGATCCTCGTCGCGGTCGAGGCTGCGCTTCGGGCCCAGGGCCAGGGCGAGACCGTGATCGAGCCGCGCGTGCACCTCGTGCCCGAGTCGTCGACCAAGGGCCACTTCAACGTGCTGCGCGGCTTCGTCAAGCCGCTGGGCGTGGCCGGCGTGAAGG
>JBDTIO010000312.1:0-3434 GCA_039936375.1 Caldimonas sp.
CCAGGCGCGCCGGTGCTGCAGGTCGTGCGCGTTCACGACCTCGAAGGCGCACCGCTCTCCATGGTGATCTCGTACCTTCCCGCGGCACTCGCTGGAGACATTTCGCGCACCGCTCTGCGCCAGTCGACGCATCAGATGCTTTGGCACCTGTTCGGCCTGCGGCAAAAACGCAGCGTCCACACCTTGCGGATCGCGCGCGCCGATGCCGACGTGGCCTTGCGTCTCGGCATCGGTCTCGCCGAACCGGTCCTGCGCATCCAATCTTCGGTCTATCTTGACGACGGCCGGCCGATCCGCTGGACCGAAAACTACTTTCGAGAGGATCGCTACGAATACGTCGCCGACATGGAATGGCCCGATCCATCGACCCTGACAATCAAGTCGCCTGCGAAGTCAAAAACCAGGAAAAAGAAGTGAAACCTCTGCGCGCAACGCTCTTCGCCGTGCTCACGCTCGCCGTGGCGCTCGCTCACGCAGCCTACCCAGACAAGCCAATCAAGGTCGTGCTCGGCTTTGCCGCAGGCGGAGGCTCCGACATCCTTTTGCGCGCGATCGCTCCGGCTCTTGGCGATGCCCTCGGCCAGCCGCTCATCGTCGAGAACCAGCCCGGCGCCGGCGGCAACCTCGCCATGGCCGCGGTGGCGCACGCCGCGCCCGACGGCTACACCTTGCTGATGGGCTCGCCGGGCCTGGCCACCAACAGCAGCCTCTACAGCCACCTCGGCTTTGACCCGCTACGCGATTTCGCACCGGTCGCAATGATCGGAAGCGTGCAGAACGTACTGCTCGTGCGTCCCGGTCTGCCCGTGCGTTCGGTTGCCGAGCTTATCGCCTATGCCAGGCAGAACCCGGGCAAGCTCAACTATGCCTCTCCGGGTATCGGCACGTCGCTGCACCTCGCCGCCGAGCTCTTCAAGGTGAGTGCGGGCATCCAGATGGTTCACGTGCCCTACAAGGGCGGCGGCCAAGCCCTGACCGACCTCATGGGCGGGCAGGTCGACGTGATGTTCAACGTGCTGCCCTCGGCCCTGCCGCAGATCAAGGCCGGCACCGTGCGGGCGCTCGCCGTCACCGGCCAGCAGCGAGCCGCGTCGCTGCCCGACCTACCGACGATGATCGAAGCAGGGGTGCCGGGCTATACCGCGGTGACGTGGAACGGCATCGTCGCCCCGGCCGGCACGCCGAAGGAGATCATCACGAAGATCAACGAGGCCGTCGAGCGCGTGCTGCGCGCGCCCGAGATGCAGAAACGCCTCGCCGAGATCGGCCAGGACGTGCTCATCGGCACCCCCGAGCAGTTCGGCACCCTCATCCGCGACGAGACGGTCAAGTGGAAGCGAACCATTGCGGCCGCCGGCCTGAAGGCGCAATGAGCGCTGCAACAGGTACCGCGCCGCCGAGGACGAAGGCACGTGTGCTGCGCGAGTTGCTGCAGCAGCAGCGCCCGATCGTCTCGCCCGGCGTCTACGACGGCTACAGCGCGCGCCTGGTCGAAGCCATGGGCTTCAAGACTGCGGCCACCACCGGCGCCGGCCTTTCCAACTCGGTGCTGGGTGTACCCGACATCGGGCTCTTCGGCCTGCGCGACAACGTCGACGCCTGCCGCCACATCGCGCGCTCCGTCTCGATTCCGCTGATGGCCGACGCCGACACCGGCTACGGCAACGCCGTGACTGTCTATCACGTCGTCCAGTACTTCGAGGAGGCCGGCGTCGTCGGCATCAACATCGAAGACCAGCTGATGCCCAAGCGTTGCGGCCATATGCGAGGAAAGGAGCTGATCGAGCCGTCCGACATGGCGGCGAAGATCGAAGCCGCGTTGAAGGCCAAGCGCGACCCCGACTTCATCGTCAACGCCCGCACCGATGCGATCGCGGTTGAGGGCATCGAGGGCGCTGTGCGGCGCATCCGCGAATACGTCGCCGCCGGCGCTGACATGGTCTACGCCGACGCCGTGCGCAACGAGGACGACATCCGCCGGGTCGTCGAGGCGGCCGGCGATGTACCGGTGAACGTGAACATGGGCTTTGGCATCCGGTCCCGGCCGACCACACCGCTGATCTCGATCAGCCGGCTGAAGGCGCTCGGCGTCGCCCGGATCAGCCTGCCGCGGCTCGTGCCGGCGGCCGCGCTCTCGGGCATGGAAAAGGCGCTGGAGGCCCTGAAGCAGTGCATCGAGACCGGCGAGTTCGTCGAGCGGCCAGATCTCGTCGTTGACATGGAGACGATCACGCGGCTCGTCGGCTACGAGCGCATCACCGCGCTCGAGAACGAGCTTCTATCGGCCGAGCACCTGGAGCACAAGTACCAGGGCACCGAGCGCGACTACGTCATCCGCAAGAAAGAAGGCTGAGACCGTGGAGCGCCGCCGCTACGGCCCTTTCGCCTACGTGCCGATCCATCGCCGGCCGCGGCTCGAATGGCCGAATGGCGCTCAGCTCGCGCTGTGGGTCAACCCGAACATCGAATTCTTCGGCCTCGACGACGTGATGCCGGGTAACACCAACGAGCGCGTCACTCGCGACCATGCCAAGGTGCCGAACGTGCGCAACTGGTCGGTTCGCGACTACGGCAACCGGGTCGGCGTGTGGCGTCTGATGGAAACGTTGAGGCGTTACGGCATCCGCGCTACGGCAGCCCTCAACAGCGAGGTCTGCGAACACCACCCCGAGATCATCGCCGAGGCCGGGCGCCTGGATTGGGAGCTGATGGGGCACGGCCAGACCAACGCGCTGCGCATCAACGAGATGGATATGGAGGAGGAGCGCAGCGCCAACTTCGCGGCGATCGACCGCATCGAAGACGCCTCGGGCCAGCGGCCGACCGGCTGGCTGGGCCCGGGGCTCGCGGAAACCTGGCACACGCTCGAGCATCTCTCGGCCGCTGGTATCCGCTACGTCTGCGACTGGGTCAACGACGACCAGCCGTACACGATGGACGTGGGCACGCCACCGATGGTTTCGCTGCCCTATTCGGTGCAGACCAACGACGTGCCTGCATATTTCGACATGAAGTGCTCGGTGCCGGAATTCGAGCGCATGCTGAAAGCACAGTTCGACACGCTCTATCGCGAGGGAGCGACTTCCGGGCGCGTGATGGCGATCGCCGTACATCCCTTCGTCACGGGTCAGCCGCACCGTATCGGCGCGCTCGACGCGGCCCTCGAGCACATCTGTTCACATGAGCGCGTATGGCTCGCCACTGGCAGCGAGATCGTTGCCCACTACCAGCAGTCGTCATTCGCTCGCTGGGAACGCGAGGAAGGCGAGACCGCGGTCGCGCGGATGAACGCCCGAAGCAGCGAAGGCCGCCCGAAAGAGCTGCCATGAACACGCTGCGAGAAGCGTCGGCCGAGGGCGTGCGCGCTCTGGTGCACTGGGCAAGCGTCGTCGAGATCGACGACATCCCGGAGCCGGTGCTGCACAAGGCGGCCC
>JBDTIO010000313.1:0-3184 GCA_039936375.1 Caldimonas sp.
CGGCGTTGTTGACGAGCACGTGCAGGAAGCCGGTATCGCGAACCACGGCGTCGATCGCGGCGTTGAGCGCATCGCCGTCGGTGACGTCGAGGACGATGCCGCGACAGCCTGGAAATGCAGCGAGCGACTCGCCGATCGACGTCGCACCGGCTTCGGTTGTGGCCGTGCCGACGACCCGAAAGCCCTGGCGCGCCAGCTCCGCAGCGATTGCCTTGCCGATGCCGCGCGACGCGCCGGTGACGAGCGCGACCTGCGCAGCCGTTGCCACTGCCCCAATGTCGCTCATTGCAGCAACGCCTTCGCCTCGGCCAGCGACGCGGGGTCGAAGATCGCCGCCGAGGTCACTTCCGGCTCGATCCGCCTGATCATGCCGGCAAGCACCTTGCCCGGCCCGCATTCGAAGATGTGCGCCACGCCGCGGGCGCGGATCGCCTGAATCGTTTCTGACCAGCGCACCGGGCTGTAGGCCTGGCGATAGAGTGCATCGCGAATCGCCGTCGGCTCGCTTTCCACTTTCACGTCGACGTTGTCGATGACGGGAATGGACGGTGCGTCGAGCGCGGTCGTTGCCAAACGTTCGCGCAGCCGCTCGGCGGCCGGCTTCATCAGCTGCGAGTGGAACGGTGCCGACACCGCCAGCGGCAAGGCCCGCTTTGCGCCGGCCGCCTTCAGCAGCTCGCAGGCCTTGTCGACGCCGGCCTTGGTGCCGGCGATCACGGTCTGCTTCGGATCGTTGAAGTTGGCGGCCTGCACCACTTCGCCCGTCGCGGCCGCCGCGGCGGCGCAGCCGGCGCGCACCGCATCGGCATCGAGGCCGAGGATCGCCGCCATGGCGCCGACGCCGACCGGCACCGCTTCCTGCATCGCCTGGGCGCGAAAGCGGACCAGCGGCAAGGCTTCGGCGAGGCTCAGCGCTCCCGCGGCGACGAGCGCCGTGTACTCGCCGAGCGAGTGGCCGGCGACGACCGCGGGCATCATGTCCGTCTCGGCGAGCCAGGCGCGATAGCAGGCGATGCCGGCGGTCAGCATCACCGGCTGGGTGTTCGTGGTCAGGTCTAGCTGTTCCTTCGGGCCTTCGCGAATCAGACGCGCCATGTCGGTGCCGAGCGCCGCCGACGCCTCGTCGAGCGCCTGCCGAACGGCGGTGTGATCGCCCCACGCATCGAGCATGCCGACGGATTGCGAGCCCTGACCGGGGAAAACAAAAGCGAAGGATTTCATCTCGAACGAAGTGAGCGTGGGGGCACCATCGGCTAGAAATCGAGGAGGACGGCGCCCCAGGTGAAACCGCCGCCCACGCCTTCCAGCATCACCGTATCGCCGCGTACGATCGTGCCGGCACGAACGGCGTCGTCGAGAGCGAGAGGGATCGAGGCCGCGGAGGTGTTGCCATGCCGGTCGACCGTAGCGATCAGCTTGTCGGGCGCGAGCTTCAGCTTTTTGGCCGTGCTCTGCATGATGCGGATGTTGGCCTGATGCGGGATCAACCAGTCGATGTCGGCCTCGCTGCGGCCGGCCTTGACGAGCACCGAACGGGCCACTTTGTCGAGCACCGACACGGCCAGCTTGAACACCGCCGGGCCATCCATCTTGAGCAGCGGATCGCCGAGCACCTTGCCACCCGACACCGTTCCGGGCACGCAGAGGATGCCGACGTAGCGGCCATCGGCGTGCAGCTCCGAGGCGAGGATGCCCGGCGTTTCGCTCGCTTCGAGAACCACGGCACCGGCGCCGTCGCCGAACAGCACGCAGGTCGATCGATCCTTGAAATCGAGAATGCGCGAGAAAACTTCAGAGCCGATGACGAGCGCTTTCGTCGCCGTGCCGACCTTGATCATCGCGTCGGCCAGCGACAGCGCATAGACGAAGCCCGAACACACCGCCTGCACATCGAACGCAGCGCAGCCGTGCATGCCGAGCTTTTCCTGCACCATGCAGGCGGCCGAGGGGAAGACCATGTCCGGCGTCGACGTGGCGACGATGACGAGATCGATCGACTGCGGGTCGCAATCGGCCGCTGCCAGCGCTCGGCGCGCGGCCTCGGCACCGAGATCGCTGCAAGTCACCGTCGGTTCGGCGAAATGGCGAAAGCGGATGCCGGTGCGCTCGACGATCCAATCGTCGGAGGTGTCGATGCCGTCGGCGGCGAGGCGCTCGGCCAGGGCGGCATTGCTGACCCGGTTCGGCGGCAGGAAGCTGCCGGTGCCGCTGATCCGCGAATGACGCGACGTCATGCGGAATGGGCGGCGACGCGGGCCGCAATCTCGGCCGTGTCCGTGACCCCGGGCATGGCCGCCAGCGTGGCCTGGATCCGTTGCTGGACGCGATCGAGCAGGCCGTTGCGCGCCGCGTCGTAGGCACGGTTGAGGGCTTGCTCGAAAGCGAACGCGTCGGCCGAGCCGTGGCTCTTGAAGACGAGGCCGCGCAGGCCGAGCAGCGCCGCGCCGTTGTAGCGCCGATGATCGACGCGGCGGCGCAGCCGGTTCAGTACCGGCAGCACCGCGATCGCGGCGAGCCTGGTCAGCGCGTTGCGCTTGAATTCCTCCTTGGCGAAGCTCGTCAGCATCGAGGCCAGCCCTTCGGCAGTCTTCAGTGCGACGTTGCCGACGAAGCCGTCGCAGACGACGATGTCGCACTTGCCGGTGAAGATGTCGTTGCCTTCGACATTGCCCTGAAAGTTGACGAGCCCGGCCGCCGCCGCGGCGCGCAGCAACTCGCCGGCACGCTTGATCGTCTCGCCGCCCTTGATCGCTTCTTCGCCGATGTTGAGCAGGCCCACGCTCGGCTCGTCGCGGCCCGTGACCGCCGCCACCAGAGCGCTACCCATGACCGCGAACTGGAGCAGGTTCTCGGCCGTGCAATCGACGTTGGCGCCGAGGTCGAGCACGGTCGTGAAACCATCACGCTCGTTCGGCATGGCCGTGGCGATCGCCGGCCGGTCGATACCGAAGGTGGTCTTCAAGAGGTAGCGCGACACCGCCATGAGCGCGCCCGTATTGCCGGCGGAGACACAGGCCTGGGCCAGCGACGGGCGCCCCTCGATCGGCTTGACCTGGCTCACCGCGACACGCAGCGAAGAATCCTTCTTGCGACGCAGCGCCACCTCGACCGAATCGGTCATCTCGACCACTTCGCTCGCTTCGACGCGGCTGCAGCGGGCCCAGCCTTCGGCAGCCGCGAGCGC
>JBDTIO010000314.1:0-2949 GCA_039936375.1 Caldimonas sp.
GCCGACCTGCCGTTCGGCGTGCTCAAGCGCATGGACCTGGCGCGTGCGCTCGCCGGCCGCCCGAAGCTGCTGCTGCTCGACGAGCCCACCTCGGGCATGAGCGAGAGCGAGGCCGACAGTGCTATCGCCGCGGTGCGGCGCATCGCCGAAACGGGCGGCATGACGATGCTCGTCATCGAGCACAACATGCGCGTGATGATGGCGCTGGCCGACAGCGTGACGGTGATGCAGAACGGCGCCGTCATCGCCGAGGGCACGCCGGCCGACATCCAGCGCAACGCCACCGTGATCGAGGCCTATCTGGGCGAGGCCGACACCGAGACCGAAACCGATGCTGCGCATTGACGGGCTGGTCTCCGGCTACACCGCGCTGGCGGTGCTGAAGGGCATCTCGCTCGAGGTACCTGAGGGCAGCATCGTCGGTGTGCTCGGCGCCAATGGCGCTGGCAAGACGGCGCTCATGCGCGCGATCTCGGCGCTCAACCGCGTGCAGGGCGGAACGATCGCCTTCGACGGCGTCGAGCTCGGCCACGCCGGCGCCGACGAGGTGGTGCGCCGCGGCGTCATCCAGGTGCCGCAAGGCAGGTTGCTGTTCGGCTCGATGAGCGTGCGCGAGAACCTCGAGATGGGCGCCTATCTGCAGAGCGACCGGGCGCAGATCCGCGAGCGGCTCGATCACGTCTGCACGCTGTTTCCAGTGCTGCACGAACGGGCGCAGCAGCTGGCGGCGTACCTCTCGGGCGGCGAGCAGCAGATGCTCGCGGTCGGACGGGCGCTGATGTCGAACCCTCGCCTGCTGCTGCTCGACGAGCCCTCGCTCGGCCTCGCGCCCAAGGTCTTCGACGCCATCCTCGAAAAGATCGGCGAGATCCATCGCGGCGGCGCCTCGATCCTGATCGCCGAGCAGAACGCGCGCAAGCTGCTGCGCTTCGCCAGCTATTGCTACGTGCTGCAGAACGGCGAGATCGCCTTCCACGGCAACACCGCGGAGCTGAAGGGCGACCCGCGCATCGAACAGGCCTATCTAGGAGTGACGCATTGATGAAGCTGATCGACATGCATTCCCACTGGGGCACCAAGCGCGGCTACACGCTGCGCAGCGCCGAGGAGCTGGCGTTGCAGAAAGCGACCTGGAACTCGGTGCCGAAGTACGACAGCGAAGAGGAGATGGCCGGCTATTTCCGGCGCAGCAGCGTGCAGGTCGTGCTCGACTTCGGCTTCACCAAGTTCATTCCGCTGGCCGAAGCGAGAGAGACCTTCGACTACGGCTTCGCGACGCAGCGCGCACACCCGAACGAGATCCTCGGCCACTGGATCCACATCGACCCGCACACCGGCGCCGACGGCGTGCGCGAGCTGCGTCGCTGCATAGATATAGCGCCCGGCTTCCTCGGCTTTTGCATCAACGGCTCGGGCAGCGGGCCGGCTACCGACCCGGCCTGGACGCCGTTCTACGCGCTCTGCATCGAAGCGAAGGTTCCGGTGCTCGTGTTCGTCGGCACGACCGGCCTCGGCGCCGGCCTGCCGGGCGGCGCCGGCATCGTTCTCGACGATTGCCACCCTCGCCACCTCGATGCGATCGCCGCGAGATATCCGCAGCTCACCATCGTCGCCGCGCGCCCCGGCTGGCCGTGGCAAGCCGAGACGATCGCCGTGCTGATGCACAAGCGCAACATCTGGTACGAGCTGCATGGCTGGTCGCCGAAGTATCACCAGCCCGACCTGAAGCACGACATCTCGCGGCGGCTGCGCGAGCGCGTCATGTTCGGCGCCGACTACCCGCTCTTCACCTATGAGCGGCTGGTGCGCGAATGGCGCGAGCAGGGCTATGCTGAGGACGTGCTCGAAGACGTGTTCCACCGGAACGCCGAGCGCTTTCTCGCCTCGGTGAAGCGGCCATGAACCTTGAGCTGAAAGGCAAGATCGCCATCGTCGGCGGCGCCAGCAAGGGTATCGGCTTCGGCATCGCGCGCGCGCTGGCCCAGGAAGGAACGGCGGTGGCGATCACGGCGCGGCGCGAGGCCGACCTGCTCGCGGCGGCAGCGCAGCTTCGCGAGCAAACCGGCGCGACGATCCTGCCGATCGCTGCCGACTGCCGCAAGGCGGCTGACTGCCAGCGCGTCGTCGCGACGGTGCAAGCCGAGCTCGGCGGCATCGATATCCTCGTCAACAACGACGGTGCACCGCCGCTCGGCGACGCGCTGTCGTTCGACGACACGGCGTGGCTCAAGGCCGTCGAGCAGAACTTGATGTACGTCGTGCGCATGGTGCGCGAAGCGGTGCCGGCAATGCGTGCGCGTGGCGGCGGCAGCATCCTCAACATCACGGCGATCTCGGCCATCCAGCCGATCGCCGGCTTCGCGCTCTCGGTGAGCACCTGGGCCGGCGTGATCGGCTACGCCAAAACCCTGTCGCTAGAGGTCGGCAAGGACGGCATCAACGTCAACACGATCTGCCCGGGGTACATCGACACGACGCGCCTGCAGAAAGTATTCGCCACCGGCAGCGAGCCGCCTGACGTCGTACAGGAACGGCTGATAGCGGAGATTCCGATCGGCCGCATCGGCACCGTCGACGACATCGCCAATCTGGTGGCGCTGCTCGTCTCGCCCAAGGGCGCCTACATCACCGGCACCGCGATCCAGGTCGACGGCGGGCTGCTGCGCGCCACTCGCTGAAGGAACGACTCATGATCGACACGCCCCGCCCGCCCAGCGCGGACACCATCGCGAAGTATCGGAAGCTCGGCTACTGGGGCGACCGTACGTTCGCCGATATCCTCGAGGCCCGCGCCACAGCCACGCCCGACCGCGAGGCGATGGCCGACGAGCGACGCCGCATCACCTACGGCGTGCTCTGGGCCGAGGTGAAGCGCTTCGCCGAGTTCCTGCGCCGGCAGGGCGTCGCGCGTGGCGACGTGGTGACGCTGCAGCTGCCGAATCGCATCGA
>JBDTIO010000315.1:0-3939 GCA_039936375.1 Caldimonas sp.
CGCCCGTGACCGCCGACCTTCCCATTGCACGCGACGCCCTGCCGCCCATCACCCGCCTGCTGCAACTCGCCGCCGACGGCGACCGCTCCGCGCTCGACCAGGTCTACGCCTCGCTCTACCCCGAGCTAAAGCGCGTGGCCCGGGCGCGACTGCGCCAGCAGGGCCGCGGCGACAGCATGGGCACGACGACGCTGCTGCACGAAAGCTTCATCCGCCTCGTCAATGCCGCCGAGCTGCGCCTGGTCGATCGACGCCACTTCTTCGCCTACGCGGCGCGGACGATGCGCAACATCATCATCGACAGCGCCCGCGAGCACCTTGCCGACCGGCGCGGCGGCGGCGCGGCGCACGAGACCCTGGGTGGCGATGCCGCCTTGCAGGTCGCCGACAAGAGCACGAGCGAAGAGCTGATCCGCGTCAGCGACGCCTTGCTCGAGCTGCAAAAGATCGACCCCGAACTGGCCGAGCTCGTCGACATGCGTTATTTCGGCGGCTACACCGAAAGCGAGATCGCCGAGCTGCAGGAGGTCACCGATCGCACCATCCGGCGGCGCTGGGACAAAGCGCGCGCCTGGCTCTACGTGGCGCTCAACGACGCGCCACCGCCGGCGGCGGCGCCATAGAGCCAGCTCCCGATCCAACCGCGCAAGCTGGCGTCGCCCGGCCAGCCTTCGCAGACTTCGCAGCCGCGACTCAGATCCCAGCTCGAGTCGAACCAGCCCGGGCCGCGATGCGCCGCTCGTTCGCCCTCGGCTTGCCGCAGCAGCCGCGCTGCCGAGCCAAAGACTGCGGGTGATTCGCTCGATGCCGGCAAGGCTCGTCCTGGCGCAGGCTGGATCGATGGCAAAGCTTCCATGGCCTCCATGAGCAGCAAGGAAAGCACTTCCGGCGACGTTGGCGGCATGTCTGAGCTCCGTGAATCGAGTGTCGCAGTCTCTCGATCTGGCGCCGGCCGCGCCCTCCCGCCGAATGCCTGGAATCGCCCTGTCGGCCACCCCTCGAAGCGCTCCCATGAACGAGGGAGCAGGCCTTCGATCAGCGCGGGATCACGCTCACTTCTACATCCATGCTCTGCCCTCGCCCGCCAAGAATGACGCCGCGCAGCGGCACGACATCGGCGAAGTCGGCGCCCCAGGCGAGCGTGATGTAGCGTTGATCGGCAAGGTGGTCGTTGGTCGGATCGAACTCGACCCAGCCATGCGCTGGCGACCACGCGGCAATCCAGGCGTGCGACGCGTCGGCGCCGAGCAGGCGGGCTCGCCCGGGCGGTGGATCGGTCAGCAGGTAGCCCGAAACATAGCGGCCCGGCAGACCGTGGCCGCGCAGACAGGCCAGCATCAGGTGCGCGAAATCCTGGCAGACGCCGCGCCGCAGCTCGAGGATCTCGTCGACCTGGGTCGTCACCGTCGTCGCCTCGGTGTCGAATTCGAAGTCGGAATGGATGCGATGCATCAGGTGGCTGACGACTTCGAGCCAGCCGCGGCCGGCGACGAAGCTCGGCAGCGCGTAGGCCCGCGCGCTATCGGACCAAGGCACGAGCGCGCTCTGCTCGCTCATTCGCGCCGGCATCAGGCCGTCCTGTGCTGGATCGGCGCGCAGCGAATCGCGCACCCCTTCCCAGCTCATGTCATCGGCGGCGCCGGCGTCCGGCCGCTGGTCGAGCTCCACCTCGGCCTGCATGCGCACGCGCAACAGCGGGTGTGGCCCATGCACGGCGAAGTGAGTCACACCATTGCCGAACGCATCGCGCTCCTCGCGGCGTTCGTCGGCGGCCGGCTCGATGCCGAGCCGGTGCGAGACGACGCGCTGCCAAGGCAGCCCGCGTGGCGTCAGGTGGGCCAGCTGCCACGACTGCGCCACCGGCACGCGATAGGCATAGCGCGTCTCGTGCTCGACGGTGTAGCGACACGTCGCCATCGCTCTATGCCGCGATCGCCTGACCGGCCAGCGACAGCATGCTGCGCGGCACCGCGTGCGAGAAGAACTTCATGGAGATGTCGTCGGAGACGGCGAAGGCGGCTCGGCGCAGCTCTGCGATCACGCGTGTCAGCGTTTCGCTTTCGGGGTCGAGGTCGGCCGGCCGCAAGGCCCGCAGCGCGTCGTGCGCCGGCGCCAGGGTGGTGCCAGCGAACGCGCCGTGGCTGGCCTCAATCTTGGCGATGTACTCGGCCAGGCCTTTGGCCTGAAAGGCCAGCGACCGCGGATTGGCAGGGTCGCGCACCACCATGTCCAGCACCGGCAGCCACTCCGGCGCGGCGAGATAGCGCGAGCGATAGGTGATGCTCGAATCGGCCAGGTCGAGCAGCCAGTCGAGCGCGTGATCACGCCCTTCGTCGACCGCGACGCCCAGCGCCGAGCACATCGTGGCCAGGCGTTCGACGCGGCGGCCCATCGACAGGAAACGCCAGCCGATGCCGCGCGTCATGCCGTCGAGCACGAATCCGGAAAGGGTCATCATGGCCGTGATCGCGCGATCGAGCCAGACGAGCGTGTTAGGCAACGACGGTTCACGCAGGAAGACGGGGTCACCGATCAGGCGGTTGAGCGTGCGCCAGTGATCGGCCGACATCCGGTCGCGCAGGCTGAAGGCGACGCGCGAGAGCTGGCGCAGGCGCTGGTTGAGCGCCGCTTCCGGGTGCGTCGCGGCACGGCGCAGGGCGCGCGCGACGTTTTTCGATTTCTCGAACAGTCCGAGTTGCTCGGCGAGCACCCAGGCCGGCGGGGCGCCACCGGCGCGAGCGCCCCGATCATCGAGCACGTGGCCAAGGGCGACGCGCAGGAGACGCAGCGAAGCGTCGCAACGCTCGCCGTAGCGGCCGAACCAGAACAGGCTCTCGGCAGCGCGGGAGGCGAGCGTGGCGTTCGAGTCGACGAGCTCGTCGGCGGTGACCGTCTGCGAGAGCAGCGAGAACGCGGCGTTGACGGGCGCGTCGGACAGCACCCAAGTGTCCTTCGAGCGGCCGCCGCGCTGCATGGCGATGACGCGCGAGTCGTCGTCGCCGGCAACGCGGGTAAGGCCACCCGGCATGACGCGCCAGCCGCTCGGCGTCGCCACCGCAAAGACACGCAGGCCGACTGTGCGCGCCGCGAACGCATCGGCGGCGCGGCCGCCGAGCACCGGTGCCCTGGAGACATGCACCCATTCCTGGGCGACGTAGTGCTGCGGCCGGCCCGCGATGCGAGCATGCAGCGCGACGCGCTCCGCCTCGGAAAGGTCCTCGACGACGATCGGCCGCTCGGCGGCCGATCGTTCCAGGGGCTTGATGATCAGGCGCTCTTGATGCTGCCAGGCGTCTTCGAAGGCGGCCGGCTCGCCCAGCCACCAGGTGGCAACCGAGGGCAGCAGAAGCTCCTCGCCGAGCAGCTTGCGAGCCAGCTTGGGCAGGTAGCCGAGCAAGGCGCCCGACTCGAGCACACCCGAGCCGAGCGCGTTGGCCAGCAGCACGTTGCCGCGCCGCGCGCATTCGGTCAGGCCGGCGACACCGAGTGCCGAATCGGAGCGCAGCTCCAGCGGATCGCAGTAGTCGTCGTCCTGGCGGCGAACGATGGCGTGAACGCGCTGCAGCCCATCGATCGTCTTCAGCCAGACGCGATCGTCGCGCACTGTGAGGTCGCTGCCTTCGACGAGTGCGAAGCCCAGGTAGCGGGCCAGCAGCGCGTGCTCGAAGTACGTCTCGTTGTAGGGACCCGGCGTGAGCAGGGCGATGCGTGTCGGCCCGTCGCCGCGCGGCGCCCAGCGCAGCAGGGCGGAACGCAACGCATCGAAGAACGCGGCGAGGTGCTGCACCGGCAGCTCGCGAAACATCTGCGGGAAGACGCGCGAGACGACCAGCCGGTTCTCCAGCGCGTAGCCGGAGCCGGAAGGTGCCTGGGTGCGGTCGCTGACGACCCACCAGCGGCCGTCGGGCGAGCGTGCCAGGTCGGCGGCGTACTGCATGA
>JBDTIO010000316.1:0-15531 GCA_039936375.1 Caldimonas sp.
GGCTCCACGACTGGTGCGGGGTCGAAAAGAGTTGACGCCGATGATGTGGAAGGCCTGGCCGGATGACAGACAGCGGCGGCGACCCGGTGGTGCAACTCCAGACCAACTTCGGTGGCGGCAAGACGCACTCGATGCTGGCGCTGTATCACTTGTTCTCGGGCGCGGCGAGCGAGTTGCTGGGTGTCGAAGAGCTGATGCAGCAAGCGGGCGTCACGAAGCTGGTCAAGGCCAAACGCGTCGTGTTCGTCGGCAACAAGATCTCGCCCGGCAACCCCTCGGTGAAGGCGGACGGCACGATCGTGCGTACGCTTTGGGACGAGTTGGCTCGGCAGTTGGGTGGCAAGCCGGCCTATGCGCGCGTGGCGGCCGATGACGAACGCGCTACCAACCCGGGTGATGTGCTGCGCGAGCTGTTCAACGAATACGGGCCCAGCATCGTCTGGCGCAGAAATCTCAAGTCGCGACAAGTACTTGCAAACGCGGTTTGGCTGCTGTTGTGGATCTTAGATCGTGCGAATAGGCCCACGGATCCTGCCAATACCGCCTGAACGAGCCGATTCTCGTCGCTCAAGCTCGTGCTGCCCCACCCGTTTGATGAGAGTCAGCATGTTCTGGCTACCCCTTACCTCGCGCGCAGGCAAGTCAGTCAATTGCAAGTCGTGAACGGCACAGGTGGATGGTTCCAGCAAGAGCCAGTCGCGTTTCCAATAGGGTGACTCGATCGTTCGACCAGCGCCAATGCGCTGAGACGTGCTCGGCCAGCTTGATGATCATCGTGCAGGCGGCGGCAAGCGCTGGCCCGGCCTTCAGAGGATCATCGCAACGGGGAAGTTCCACGGCGTGATGGCGGCACAGACGCCGATCGGCTCCCGCAGCACCCACCGGTCCCTGTTGGTCCGGGTGGTGCCAGCGTCTCGCCGGCGACACGCTCGGCCTCCTCGGCGAACCACTCGACAAAGCTCGCACCGTAGGCCAGCTTGGCGCGTGCTTCCGCGAGAGGCTTGCCCTGCTCCGCGGTCATCAGCCGCGCCAGATCCTCGGTGTTCGCGACGATGAGATCGAACCAACGGCGCAGCAAATTGACGCCCTCCGTGGCCGGACGCACTTGCCATGCGGGCAAGGCGCCACTGGCGGCAGCGATGGCGCGTTGCGCTTCGTCGACCTCACAGTTCGCCATCGATCAGGCGGTTCCCGTGGCAGGGTCGATGACCGGGAAGTGGGCCTCATCAAGAGCGTGCGTCCACGTCGCGCCGATCAAGGCGCCGTCGTGGATAAATGACGGGGCAATCGGCTCGAAGGGAAGCGAATACGCGCGTGTGGCGTCCCTCATCGACCAGCGGACAAGATGGCACGCTCGAGCACCCCCATCCCCTCGTCGAACACCGCATCTTCGACGGTCAGCGGGTACAGGAAGCGGATCACGTTCGCGCCTGCACCGCACGTCAGCAAAATGAGGCCAGCGTCGAGCGCCTCTCGCTGCACCCGCCTTGCGAAGACGGCGTCAGGCCGTTGCATGGCGCTGCCGTCTTCGCAGAACTCGGCGGCGATCATGCTGCCGACACCACGTATCTCAGCGAGTTCGGGCACGCGCGCGCGCAGCGCGTCGAGTCGCGCGACCAGACGCGTGCCGAGCGCGTACGAGCGTTCGAGTAGACCTTCGTCCCGCATGACGTCGATGACCGCATGCGCCGCGGCAAGCGCGACCGGACTGCCTGCGTAGGTGCCGCCTAGGCCGCCAGGGGCTGCCGCGTCCATCACTGCGGCCTTGCCGATCAACGCGGACAGCGGGTACCCCCCCGCCAGGCTCTTTGCCACCGCGATCAGATCGGGTTGAACGCCGCTGTGTTCGATCGCGAACCAGCGCCCCGTGCGACCGAATCCGGACTGGATTTCATCGACGATCAGCAGGATCCCGTGCCGGTCACAAAGCGCGCGCAGCCGCCGCAGCAAGTCTGCCGGCGCGACGTGAAAGCCGCCTTCACCCTGGACGGGCTCGAGGATGATGGCCGCGACCCTGTCGGGCTCGATGTCGCTCTTGAATAAGGCTTCGATCGACGCCATCGAGTCGGCGACCGATGTTCCGGGTCCCGGAAACGGCACGTGAAAGACTTCCCCGGGGAAGGGGCCGAACCCGAGCTTGTAGGGCGCGACCTTGCCCGTGAGCGCCATGCCCATCATCGTGCGACCATGAAACGCGCCGGAGAACGCGATGACGGCTGGGCGGCCCGTCGACGCGCGCGCAACCTTGATCGCGTTCTCGACGGCCTCGGCGCCGGTGGTGAAGAATGCGGTCTTACGGACGCCATCGATTGGCGCGAGCTCGTTCAGCTTCTCGGCAAGCGCTACATAGCTCTCGTACGGGACGACTTGGTAGCAGGTGTGGCTGAAGTCCTCGAGCTGCGCGCGCACCGCGGCGGTCACCTTCGGGTGCAGGTGGCCGGTGTTGAGAACGCCGATGCCACCGGCGAAGTCGATGAAGCGCCGTCCCTGAACGTCCCACAATTCGGCATTGCGAGCACGGCTCGCAAAAAAATCGGCGAACACGCCGACACCTCGAGGTGTCGCGTCGAGCCGCCGCTGTTGCAGTTCCGCATTGATAGAAGTCACTAAGAAGCTCCTCGGCTGAAACGATGACGAATTCGGTCGGCAACGACGGCGAAAATGAGCAGGGAACCCAGCACGACCATCTGCAAGTACGAGCGAACGCCGGTGAGGTTCATGCCGTTCTGGACGACACCGATGAAGATCGCGCCGAGCACGACGTTTTCGACCCTGCCGGCACCGCCGCGCAAGCTCACGCCGGCAATCACGCAGGCCGCAATCGATTCGAGCGCGATCGTGCCGCCGAGGTTGGCCTCGCCACTGCCGACGCGCGCCGTCAGCAAGAGACCGCTGATCGACGCGAACAGCGCGCAAATTACGTAGGCCGCCATCAGGACACGCGTTGTGTTCACACCCGACAGCGCCGCCGCCTTGGCATTGCCGCCGACCGCAAGGAAATAGTTGCCGATCGCCGTGCGCGTCATCATCACGTAAAGCACTGCGGCGCTGACGAACGTCACCAGCACCGGCAAGGGCACGCCGAAGACGCTGCCGAAGCCGAACAAGTCGCCAAATGCTGCTGGCAGGCCGGACACCGGCACGCCGCCCGTCAAGGTCAACGCAATGCCGAGGCCGATCGACTGCACGCCGAGCGTCATGATGAACGGCGACACGCCGGCCAACGCGATTCCGCAGGCATTGATCAGCCCGACGGCCATGCCGGCCAGGAGCCCGGCCGCGCAGCCGGCGGCGATCGCACCCCAAGCCGGGTCGGCTCCGGCGACCATCGCGCTCATCACCGACGCCGAAACGACAGACGTGATCGCAACCGTCGTACCGACGGAGAGATCGAATCCACCGGTCACGAGTGCCAGCATCTGGCCCAACGCTACGAGGATGAGATAGACCGACTGGCGCAACAGGTTCGTGAGGTTCGACACCGTCAAAAATTCGTTGGACAGCGAGCCGAACACGATGAATGCGATCACGAGAAGGAAGGGCAGCACGCCCGCGCGCACAAAGGCGCGCATCGCAAGAACCCCGATGCGCTTAGAAAGCGTGGCCGGGGGCGCTCTACCCACGGCCTCGTGGGTGATGTCGTTCATGCGGAGAGCTCCGGAGGAGGGTTGGCGCGACCGTGGTCGAAGCGGTGGTCGAAAAAGAGACCGAGCAGCGCCGACTCGGTGATCTGGGCGCCGCGCAGCTCCCCAGCGACGCGTCCCGCGCACATCACATAGGCACGGTGGGCGAGGTGCAGGACTTCGGGCAGGTCGGAAGAGATCAGCACGACCGCCGCACCGTTCTCGCACAAGGACTGAATCAGCCGGTACAACGCACTCCTTGTGGCGATGTCGACACCGACCGTCGGTTCGTCGAACACGTAGAGCTTCGCGTCGTCGGTCAGGCCTTTCGCAAACAGCACCTTTTGCTGATTGCCGCCCGAGAGCAGGCCGACCCTCTTGGAGGCGTTGCGGCCGGCCAGTTCGACGCGCTCGCCGGCAGCGCCCGTGATGCGCTCGTGCTCCTTGCCGCGCAGCAGTCCGAAGCGCCCGCGCAAGCGTGTGCCGAGCACCGGGAGCGCGATGTTTGCGTTCGACGTGAAGTCGAGGATCAGGCCTTCGCTCTTGCGATCGGGAGGCAGGTAGAAGAAGCCCTCGCGCAGCAGCGAGGCGGTCGTCGCACCGGTGCGGTCGTTGCCGTCGAATCGGACGCGACCGGCGATGATCCGGTCGAGCCCGTAGATTGCACGGAAGATCTCCGACTTGCCCGAGCCCACGAGCCCGGCGATGCCCAGCACCTCCCCGGCGCGGACCTGGATGCTCGCGTTGCGTACGCCGCCGCGCGTCGAGACGTCGAGCACATCGAGCAGCACCTTGCCGGGCTGCGCAGCGATGTGAGGGTAGATCTGTTCGACCGCGCGCCCGGCCATCATCTCGATCAGCGTCGAGTGGCTGGTAGTCTTCGCATCGACAGTGGCAATCTTGCGGCCATCGCGGAGCACCGTGACGCGATCGGCGATCTCGGTGATTTCCTGCATGCGGTGCGTGATGTAGACGATGCCGACACCGTCGCGCTTGAGCTTGTCGATCAGCGCGAAGAGACGACGCGTCTCCTTGTCGGTCAAGGACGCGGTCGGCTCGTCGAGGATCAGCACCGAGAGCTTGCCGCGCAAGCCCTTGGCGATCTCGACCATCTGCTGCTGGGCTCGGGTGAGGGACGCCACAGGTTGATCGGGGTCGAGGTCGAACTCGAGTTCGGCGAGCAGATCGCGCGCGCGCCGCCGCATCGCCGCACGGTCCAGCAGGCCGGCGCGGCGCGGTTCGGCACCGAGAAACAGGTTCTCGGTCACCGACAGCGTCGGGATCAGCGAGAACTCCTGGAACACGGCACTGATGCCGAGCGAGCGAGCTTCACGCACCGAGCCCGGCCGCACGACCTGGCCGTCGATCTGGAGCATGCCCTCGCTCGGCGTGTTGGCGCCGGCGATTAGGGAGATCAGCGTCGACTTGCCGGCACCGTTCTCGCCGAAGAGCACATGCACCTCGCCCGCAAGCAAATCGAAGTCCACGCCGTCGAGCGCCCGCACACCGGGGTAGAACTTGCTCAGGCCCCGGGTTTCGAGCAATGCCATGTCGTGCGGGCGCGCTGCGGTCACTCGACCGAAAACGTGGGCTTGAACGCCGGCGGCGGCAAGATGTCGTCGAGCTTGACCTTCTTGATGTTAGCGCTGTCGACGACAAAGATCTTCGGGCCGACCTGCTTGATGACCTCCTTGCCTTCGAGCAAGCGCACCGCCTGATCGATCGCGATCCGACCCTGGATCACCATCGAATCGGCAGGTGAGGCGAGGATGCGGCCACGCTCGATGCCCTCGTAGACGCCGGGCGTCATGTAGAAGGACAGTAGTTGCACGTTCTTGTCGAGCCCGCGCGAGCGCACGATTCCCACCGCGGCTTCGACCGTGACAGCGGTGCCCGCGATGTAGGCGAGGTCGGGGTTCGCCTGCAGCGTGTCTTCGACGAGCTTGGCCTGCACTTCCTTGCCGGTGTCGCCGTACTTCGGATCGAGCACCACGAGGGAGCTGCCCTTGACCGCTTCCAGGAAACCCTTGTTCGCGGCTTCGACCCAGGCAGCCCCGGCGGGACCCGGGAACCAGCCGACCTTCGCCGGTGCGCTGCCCGCCGGGTGCTTCTTCGCGAGATACTCGCCGGCCGACTGGCCCATCGTGTAGAACGACACCAGGGACTTGGCCGAGATGTCCGGCGAGCTCATGCCGTTGACCAGATCGATCACCGGAATCTTCTTCGCTGCGACGGCCTTGACGACGTTGTTCAATCCGTCGCCGGAGATCGCGCCGATCACGACTGCGTTGGCCCCGCGCGAGACGCAGTCCTCGATCTGCGAGATCTGGGCGTTGAGGTTGGTGTAGCCGCCTGCCTCGACGAGCTGCAGCTTCACGCCAAGCCGCCTGGCCTCTTCGACGACGCCGTAGTCGACGCCGAGCCAGTACGCATCCTTCATGTGCGGGAACGAGACGCAGATGTCCCATTTCTTGCTGGCCTTTTCGAGCGGCACATAGGACACGTCACTCTTCTTGCCATCGGCGGCAAACGCCGGAATGGTCTGCTCGGCCTGGTAGGGGTACCACGCCGCTGCCGATGCGGTGCCGGACCATGCGAGACCGCCGAGCAGCAGGGTCGCGCCCAGCTGGACGGCCACGAGCGATTTTTTCAGGGCAAAGGAAGTCATATCACATCTCCTGTGTGTGTTGTGGGACGGGGGAAACGGGGTAAACGCTGCGACGGACGGATGCCCGTCAGGACGGCGTGAGTTCGACGCGCAGCCGGTCGAGGTGCGTGCGGTAAGACGCCCTGGCGGCCAGTGCTTGCGCCATGTCGACGCGCACGAATCGCGCCTTGTAGTTGGGCTGCATCTGCGCGATCCGATCCATGTCGGCACTGATCACCGTGCCGACCATCGCGTAGCCACCGCCCGAGACGGCGTCGCGGTGCAGGATGATCGGCTCGGTGCCGCCGGGCACCTGGATCGACCCGTAGGGATAGCCGGCATCGACGATGTTCGAAGGGTCGGAACCTGCGCCGAAGGGCTGGCGCCGCTCGCGAAACTGCAGCGCAGCGCCACCGCGGTAGCGATAGCCGATGCGGTCGGCTTCGGGGGCGACCGACCAGGTGTCGCCGAAGAAGGTCGCCGCCGACGCGTCTTCTAGCCGGTGGAAGTACAGACCCGGCAGCACCCGCAGCTCGAGCGCCTTCGGCGTCGGCGAGACGAACTCGGCGGCGACGGTTCGGCCGGCCACGACAGGCCGCGTCGGTGTGCCGACCGGCAGCACGTCACCTGCCTGGAGCTTGCGGCCCTGGAAGCCGCCGAAAGCGCCCAGCCCGTAGGTCGAGCGGCTGCCGAGAACCAACGGCACATCGATGCCGCCGGTCACGGCCACATACGCGCGGGCGCCGCTTTTCATGAAGCCGAACGCGAGTGTCTGCCCCGCCGCGATCTTGAACGAGGTGTTGCACGCGACCGGCTGGCCCGCTACACGCACGTCGAGCTCGGCCCCGGTCACCGCGACGATCGCGTCGCGCCGGAACTCGAGTTCGGGCGCGAGCAACGTGCACTCGATCGCCGCGGCGCCTTCGTCGTTGCCGACGAGCAGGTTGGCGAGCCGGAACGCGTACTGATCCAGCGCGCCCGACTGCGGGATGCCGAGGTGGTAGTAGCCAGGACGGCCGGCATCCTGCACGGTCGTTGCCAACCCGGGCTTGATGACTTCGATGCTCATGCGGTGGCTCCTTCGCTGTTCAGCTCCGCGAGCAGCGCGGCGTTGTAGGCGGCGGGGTCGGCGAGAAAGCGCTTCATCGAAAACGTGACCGGCCGGATACGCAGACCGAAGCTGCCGGCTTCGACAGCGGCGATATCGCGGTCGTACTGCTCGCGGGTGATCGGTCGCCACTTGACGATGTCGCCAGGACGAAAGAAGACCATCAGATCCTTCAGGTAGGCGAGCCGCTGTGTCGGGTCGAAGATCGGCGCCGGCGTGACGCCGAACATCTGGTAGCCGCCGGCGCCCCGCACCGAGTAGACGCAGCTGAAACAGCCGCCATGACCGACCGTGAGCCGAGGCGTGTCGGTGCGCGGGCGCAGGTACTTCGGGACCTCGAGCTGGCGCTCGCGCTCGACCATCTGGAACAGGAACGGCAGGCCCGCGACGAAGCCGACCATCGACACGAACCAAGGCGAGCCCGAGTGCGCCGCGATGAAGTCTTCGACACTCGCATGACCGTTGATGCGTGCGGCGTATTCGAGGTCGGTGCTGGTGGGATCCTGATGGCGCTCCCGAAAGCGCATCATGGTCTCGTGCGTCCACGGATCGTCGTAGAGCACGGGCACCTCGATGATGCGCGTGTTCAGCTCCATGTCGGCATCGCCGACGGAAACTTCGATCTCCTTCAACACCTCCAGCAGACGATCCGGCGCAATGACGTCGGGATCGAACCGCACCAGGTAGGAGGCGTTGGCCGGACAAATCTCCGTCACGCCGGCCAGCGGCCGCTTGCTCAGTTCGGTGGTCAGCGCCATCCCCTTGAAGAAGGCGGGCAGCGACATCTCTTCGCTGATCTCGACGAACACGTGCTCGTCGCCGCCAAAGGTGTAGCGCGCGGATGGCAAGGGGGTCATGGCCTGATCCTGATGAGTTGCAGAGCTCAGAGAAAGGCGTTCAGAGCGGGTTCGCGGCAAGCCACGCTTCGATGTAGCCGGTGTGGAATCGGCCGACACGCACGTCTGGCTCGCTGACGAGCTTCTGATGCAGGGCCTGGGTCGTGGTCAGGCCCTCGATTCGCAACTCGCGCAGCGCGCGCTCGAGCCGCGCGAGCGCTGCGTTGCGGTTTTCGTCGTGCACGATCAGTTTGCCGAGCAGCGAGTCGTAGTAGGGCGGCACGACGTAACCGGGGAAGAGCATGCTGTCGAAGCGCACTCCAGGTCCCCCGGGAACGCGGAGCGACTCGACGGTGCCGGGGCAGGGCATGAAGTTCCTGGCCGGATCTTCGGCATTGATGCGCACCTCGATTGCAGCGCCGCGCAGCTGAATGTCGCTCTGCTTGAAGCGCAGCGGCTCGCCGAGCGCGACGCGTAGCATCTCCTTCACCAGATCGATGCCGGTCACCATCTCGGTGATCGGGTGTTCGACCTGGATGCGCGTGTTCATTTCGATGAAGAAGAACTCGCGCGTTTCGTCGTCGTACAGAAACTCCAGCGTGCCGGCACCACGATAGGACACTGCCCGAGCAAGCTTGACGGCACTGCTGCAGAGCGCCTCGCGCGTCTCAGCGTCGATGGCTGCCGACGGCGCCTCTTCCCAAATCTTCTGACGCCGCCGCTGCAGCGAACATTCGCGTTCGAAGCAGTGCACGACATCGGTTCCGTCGCCGAGGATCTGCACTTCGATGTGGCGGGCGCGGCGGATGAAGCGCTCCAGGTAGACCGCGCCGTTGCCGAATGCCGCCTTGGCTTCGGCCTGCGCGGTGGTGATCTCTCGGCGCAACCCGTTTTCGTCTCCGGCAACGCGTATTCCCCGTCCGCCGCCGCCGGCCGAGGCCTTGATCATGACCGGGTAGCCGATCTCGCCGGCCACTCGCACCGCCTCGTCGATGCTCTCGACCACGCCGGGGCTGCCGGGCACGGTCGGCACGCCGGCGCGCTCTGCGGCGGCACGCGCGGCGGACTTGTCGCCCATGGCGCGGATTGCCTCGGCGCTCGGTCCGACGAAGACCATGCCGGCTGCGACGACTGCGTCGGCGAACGCCGCGTTCTCCGACAAGAAGCCATACCCGGGGTGGACTGCACCAGCGCTCGCCGCCACTGCAGCCGTGAGGATCGCGTCGACGTTGAGGTAGCTCTTCATTGCCTGCGCGGGGCCGATGCGCACGGCCTCGTCAGCGAGTTGGGTCGCGAGGCTGCCGGCATCGGCATCGCTGAAGACAGCGACCGTCTTCAACCCCAGCTCACGGGCAGCGCGGATGATGCGCACTGCAATCTCGCCGCGGTTCGCGACCAACAAGGTGTCGAAGGCCGGTTTCATCGCAGCGAGCTCAATCGGTTTCGATCACCGCCAGCGTCTGGCCGGGTTCTACAGAATCGCCGCTGGCCACTGCGATGCTGACGATGGTGCCGTCGACCTCGGCATTCACTTCGCTGAACTGCTTCATCACTTCGACGAGTCCGATGACATCGCCCACGCGGACACGTGCACCTTCCGTCACGAAAGGTGCAGCGTCAGGAGACGATTGGCGATAGAACGTGCCGGGCAATGGAGAGACGACTTCAATACGTGGCATGCAATGGCTCCGGCGGGTGGAGACGGTGAGGTGCTTCTCGATGCGTCCGGCGGCGATGTTTAGCGATTGGCTTCGAGCGCTTCTGCGAGGCCGACAATTCGTATGCCGTTTTCGCTGAGCGCCTTGCGCGTCGCCTGAACTAACTCGAGCGCGCCAGGCGTGTCGCTATGAATACAGATCGAATCGAAGCCGATGGCGACGTCGTCCCCTTCGATCGTGCGCACCTTGCCTTCGACGCAAGCGCGCACGACCTTGTCGGCCACAGCGCGCGGGTCGAGCCGGGCGATACGGCGAGTGAACACGATCGAGCCCGTCATATCGTAGTCGCGGTCGGCGTAGAACTCGCGCACGACCGGGTGGCCCATTTCGCGCGCGACGCGAAAGGTGACCGACTGCTCCATGCAGTAGAGGCTCAGACTCGGTTCGGTCACTTGCAGCGCCCCCACCAGTGCGCGCGAGAGCGCTTCGTCCCGCGCCGCATGCATGTACAACGCGCCGTGAGGCTTGATGTGCTGCAGGTGAACGCCAGCGTGCCGCGCGAACTCCCGCAGCGCGCCGAGTTGGTACAGCACGTCGTTGACCAACTCCGCGGCCGGTACGTTGATGTGTCGGCGGCCGAAGCCGACCAGGTCGCGAAATCCGGGATGAGCACCGGCCCCGACACCATGGCTCTTGGCCATCTCGATCGTCTTTTGCATGATGTTCGGATCGCCCGCATGAAAGCCGGTCGCGATGTTCGCCGAGCTTATGAGCGGCATGATTTGCTCATCGACGCCGTCTCCGATCAGCCATGGGCCGAAGCCCTCGCCCATATCTGAATTCAAGTCGATGAACTGCTTCATTTCTGCCTATTTCGCTAAGCTCAGGGGCAACGTTAACCAAGATGAAGTCTGCCGGATAGTTCTAAATTCAGACTGAGTGGTATCTGACTTTCATGTCGACTGGACAGAACCTTTAGGGCGAAGGCTGCGATTGCTCGTAGGTCTTGCGCGGGTTTTCCATGCCCTGTGTCTGGATGATGGATTTCGATAATCAGATACCTTGATGTCTGAAAATGTGAAGCCGCTGTCAATCCGGCAATTGAAATACTTCGCCGCTGCGGCGGAGTCGGGCCGTGTGTCTCAGGCGGCGGTTCAGCTGAACGTTTCCCAGTCAGCGGTTACGACAGCGATCCGGGAGCTCGAGGAGATGCTGGGCCAGCAACTGTTCGAACGGCAGTCCAGGGGTGTCGAGCTGACCGATGCCGGGCGGCGCTTCCTTAGTCACGCCTACAACGTGCTGTCGGCGGCCGACGAGGCGATGCGCATGCCCCGCGAAGCTGTCTCCGTGTCGGGGCTCTTGAGCATCGCAGCGACCTACACGGTCCTGGGCTACTTCTTGCCGCATCACCTGCAGCGCTTCAATCAGCGCTACCCGCACGTCGAAGTCAAGGTTCAGGAGCTTCAACGCGAAGCGATCGAGGAAGGCCTGATCACTGATCGCTACGACCTGGGCGTGCTCCTGACCGGCAATGTGGTCAACAGTGAAATTGCGCGCGAGACGTTCTTCGGCTCGGCAAGGCGGTTGTGGGTACCCGCCAAACATCCACTGCTCGAGCGCGACGAGGTTTCCCTGGGCGACGTCGCCGAGGAGCCTTACATCATGCTGACCGTCGACGAAGCGGCGTACAGCGCGCTTCGCTATTGGGGTCGCACCCTCCATCAGCCCAAGATCAAGCTGCGCACCTCGTCGGTGGAAGCGGCGCGCAGCATGGTGGCCAACGGGCTCGGCGTGGCCATCTTGTCCGACATGGTCTATCGACCGTGGTCGCTCGAGGGCAGGCGCATCGAGACCATCACGTTGAAGGACGCGGTGCCAGCCATGGATGTCGGTCTCGCATGGAAGGCACGAGTGGAACATACGCCCGTCATGCAGGCGTTTCGCGAATACTTCAAGCAGCTCTATCTTGAACCCTCGCGGCCGCGGTAGGTCTGCAGCGGGCCTCGGGCCAGGTCGAAACTCGTGTCGAGAACGAAGCCACGGGAGGCGCCGTTGTGTAGCAGAGTCCGAACTGCTTCATTTCTACCCCTTGTCGTCAATCACGATGGGATTCCAAGGCAAGATCTGACTACCGACCCACGACCAGCTCGCGCAACAACTCGAGAGCGTCGGTTCGCATCGCCAAGACAGGCTGACCCGATGAGCCATTCGAAGCTGCTTGCGCGATTCCAGACGAGAGCGGGCCAAAGCGCGGATTCAGGACGGCTTGCAGCTTTCGCACTCTTAAAACCAGCGACAACAATTCGTAGGCATCGAGATTAGAAGAGGGAGCCTCGTCTCCGTGCTTGCCCACCGCTCAGAAGCGCTCGACCCAAGGCCGCACCTCGATCTCCCAGGATCAGGCGCCGCGCGGTTGTGCAAGCAGGTGCACATAGGCGGCGGCAATGGCGTCGAGGTCGAGATGCGCGTCTTGGCCGTCGTTCGGCGCGCCGGCGGGGCGGATGCCGCCGTCGACGACGACGTGAGCGACATGGATGCCTTGCGGCGCGAGCTCGCGCGCCATGCTCTGCGCGAGCCCACGCAGCGCGAACTTGCCCATCGCGAACGCGGCGGATTGCGCGAATCCCTTGACCCCGGCCGAAGCGCCCGTGAAGAGCACCGCGCCGTGCCGCTCGGGCAGCATGCGGCGCACGGCCTGCTGGGCGACGCGAAAGGCGGCCATCGCGGTGACGTCGACAGCGCGCGCGACCGCCTCGGCGTCGACCTCGACGAACCGTCCGCGAACGCGCTGGCTGACGTTGTAGACGACGACGTCGGGTGCGCCGCCGAGCGCCTGTGCGGCCGCATCGAACAGCGCGCCGACAGCACGGCGTTGCTCGCATCGGCCACGAGCGGCACTGCGCCGGTCTCGAGCGCGACCGCCTCGAGCTGCTCGCGCCGGCCCGCCGCGATCACGACTTGCGTTCCGCACTCACGCGCGAAGGCGCGAGCGAGGCTGGCGCCGAGGCCGGAGCCCGCGCCGACGATCAACGCGCGCCGGTACGGCGTCGCGGTCACGCTGGGCCCTGCGAGGTGAGGCGAGCGTTCTGCGGAAACATCGCCTTCTTCGCGTCGTCGTCCATCTCGGTTTTGTAGGCGTGCTTTGCCTTCAGTGCCCCGACGCGCTGCGCCGCCGGCCGCGCGTTGACTTCATCGAGAATGCGCTTCACATTTGCGAACTGCTGCCACGCGTCGGCGCCGAGCACGAACGGCACCGCGCGCGCCCAGCCCCACACGGCCATGTCGACCAGCGTGTAGCGCTCGCCGAGCATCCAGCGGCAATCAGCGAGGTGCGTGTCGACGATCTTCCAATGCCGCCACGCCTCGAAGTCGTAGCGGTTGACGGCACGACCTGAATGGCGCACTACAAGTCTCATCTGCCGCTGCTTGAGCACATCGAGGTGAACCTGATGAGCTCTTCCTGGCGCTTGGTTCAGCACGTTCGTTCGCGCAGTAGCGGCAACTGATCCGTGAACGAGCGCTTCTTTCCAAACACATATCCAGCAGTAGCCGGTCGCCGTCGATCCGACCTATAACGGGCATCGGTAACTCGCGCATATACTTCGTAAGCGCACTGAGGGCGCTGTTGATTCCCTTCTTATTCGTGTCGACTGGGCGCAACGCCAGCCCAGCAGACGGTGTTGAGGAGCGCTAATTCTGCTGGGTGATGCTGATCAATTGACTGATCCGGGCACGCCGCGTGCATGGAATGGCGAGTCAGACTTCGGAGCATCAGAGCCATGAGCCAACGCAGTTTTGTTTTGCCAGTGCCGAGTACGCGATGAAGAAGAAGCGGACGCGGCGCGCGAAGTTCTTGGACGAGATGGAGCGCATTGTTCCCTGGGCCGCCTGATCGCCGTGATCGAGCCACTGTACCCCACCCGCGAGCATTTTTTCGCTGCCGTGCGTGTCGACTTGCCATCTCAGAATGTGGTCGAAGTTTAGACATTGCCGGACGGCGCCGATCGATGCGTTGATTAGCGGTAGCTCGTGAACGACGCAATCCTTCGTTCCTGGATCGAGCCACTGTCTCATCCAACTTGGCGCAGGGACGTCTACCGGGTTCAGGAACAGGCACGCAGAGCAGTAGGGCAGTTCGTCGTTTCATACCGCCAAGTGGCATTCAGCGCATCCCGCGTCGACTCCGCTCACCAGCGGCCCGGATCCGGGACCATTGGACTCCCGGTCAGCGAACATCCGGCGCCAAGCGGCGCATGCCCAGACGCTCCAGCAAGGTCACGTCGGCTTCGCAGTCGGGGTTGCCGGTGGTCAGCAGCTTATCGCCGTAAAAAATCGAGTTAGCCCCCGCCAGAAAACACAGGGCCTGCACGGCGTCGCCCATCTGCTGGCGGCCTGCCGACAGGCGTACGCGAGCCGTCGGCATCGTGATGCGTGCTACCGCAATGGTGCGTACAAATTCGAACGGATCCAGGTTTTCCTGGTGGGCCAGAGGGGTGCCCTCCACCTTCACCAGGTTGTTGATGGGCACGGATTCGGGATAGGGTTTGAGGTTGGCCAACTCAGCCACCAGGCCAGCGCGCTGGCGGCGCGTTTCGCCCATCCCGACGATGCCGCCGCAGCAGACTTTGACTCCTGCGCTGCGCACGCGCTCAAGCGTATCCAGCCGGTCCTGGTAGTCGCGCGTGGTGATGATGTCGCCGTCAAAATCGGGCGCGCTGTCGAGGTTGTGGTTGTAGTAGTCCAGGCCCGCACTCTGCAGCGTTTGCGCGTGGCCATCTTCCAGCATGCCAAGCGTGGCACAGGTCTCCAGGCCCAGCGCCTTGACGGCGCGTACGAGTTCGGCAACTTTTTCAATGTCGCGGTCCTTGGGCGAGCGCCAGGCCGCGCCCATGCAGAAACGGGTGGCGCCCGCAGCCTGTGCGCGCTTGGCGGCGATCAGCACTTCTTCGGGCTCCATCAGCTTGGAGGCTTCCACGCCGGTGTCGTAGCGGGCCGCTTGTGGGCAGTAATGGCAGTCTTCGGGGCAGCCACCGGTCTTGACCGACAGCAGCGTGGCAAATTCAACGCGCGCCGGGTCGAAGTTTTCGCGGTGCACGGTTTGAGCCTTGAACATCAGTTCGGGAAACGGTAGGCCAAACAGGGCTTCGATGGCGTCCACGCTCCAGCGTTCGGCCCCGGCGTTGTGAGCACGCGGGGCGTGTGTGCGGGGGCGAAGCAAGGTGACGGCTTGTTCTACAACGGCGGACATGGTCTGTTTCCCTTCGCGGGTTGGGAGCCTATCAGAGGCATCCGTCAGCACGGGCTTCAGCGGGATGCTGGGCCAATGTGGTCAAGGCTTCAATTAACTGGTCAATACCGGCTTCGGTGTGGGCGGCCGACAGCGCAATGCGCAGGCGGGCCGTGCCCTCGGGCACCGTGGGCGGGCGAATCGCAGGTACCCACAGCCCGCGGGCGCGCAGGCCTTCCATCACGGCGAGTGCTTCGTTATTGCGGCCAATCAGCAGCGGCTGGATGGCGGTCTGCGATTCCGACAACTGCCAGTTGCTGCCCTGCAGGCCGGCCGTCAAGCCGGTGCGCAGGCGTGCAATGAGGCACTGCAAATGCGCGCGGCGCCACTCGTCGTGTTCTATCAGTTGCAGGCTGGCGCGCAAGGCGCAGG
>JBDTIO010000317.1:0-8498 GCA_039936375.1 Caldimonas sp.
CCGGCCAGGCCGCCCCCGACGATGACAACACGGTCGCCGTGCGGCGCGCGCGCGCCGCCGCTTCGCCGCGGAGTCAAGCGCGGCACGAACCGCGGCGCGAATCGGGCGACGGTGATTTCGCGCTTGCCGCCGCTGCCGGCGGCTCGTGTGCCGACGAAGCCGGCCGCGCGCAGCGCGTCGCGAACCGGCCGAGCGACCGACCACGTCGCCGCCGTCGATTCCGGCGAAGCGATCCGAGCCATCGCCTTGAAGAGACGGGGCTCCCACATCTGCGGATTTTTCGCCGGGGCAAAGCCATCGAGAAAGAAGGCGTCGACCGACGCATCGATCTGCGGAAGCCAGACCGAGACATCGCCGAAGGCAAGAAGAAGCTGCACTCGGCCGGCGTCGAACGCCAGCCGGTGCAGATTCCACGTGAGCGGCGGCCAAGCCGCAGCGAGCTGACGTGCCAGCGGCGCTAGCACAGGATCGCGCGGCAACCCCACGAAAGCGCTCGCGGTCAGCGGCCTCGACTCGATCGAAATGAAGTGCAGATTCGCACTGCGCTGCGGGTCATCGCGCCATGCCTGCCAGGTCGCGAGAAAGTTGTTGCCCAGGCCGAATCCTGTCTCGAGAACGACGAAGCGGTCGCGCTGGCGCCAGCGCGGCGGCAGGCCGTTGCCGGCGAGAAAGACGTGCCTTGCCTGTTCGAGGGCGCCCTGACGCGGGTGATAGATGTCGCCGACGTCCGGCGCGAACGGCGTGCCGCTCGTGTCCTCCTCGACGCAAGCGGCGACGACGGGTGCTGTCCTCACGATGCCACTTCGGGCAGGGTTGCAGCGTGTTGCGCGAGCCAGGCGAGCAGACGGTCGCGCACCGGATCGAGGCCGCGATACGCGAGCACGGCGGGCGACATGCTCGACAGCGCCGCGTGCAGGCGCCAGGCGTCTTCGCGCCGCAGAAGCGAGCTTGCCAGTGGCTCGCTCTGGACCCGGATGGTGAACACCGCCTGCCTTCGGCCGAGCAGCGGAATGAAGGTCTGGTATTCATGGCGAAAGGCCGCCAGCGCCCCGATTGCATCGACATCGGCATCGGTCGGCCAACCACCCTGGAGCCGAGCCGGATGTTGGTGCAGGCGCGGGTCGGCCGAGACGGTCCAGACGACGCGCGCCCAGCGGTCGTCGCCGGTCACCAGCCGGGCCAATGACTCGCTGGCCGCGACGAGCAAGGCGTTGTCGGCGACCGGCGCATGCACTTCGGAGAAGTGGCGTCCGACCTTGTCTTCGGGTGCCCAGCGCGAAGGCAGGCAGACGGCGAGCCACGGAATGGTCGCGTCGTCACCGTCGATGAGAGCGAAGTCTTCCTCGAAAGCCAGGCAGAGCAGGGCCGTCGCCCGCTGCGCCAGCGGCAGTGCGATGAGTAGCGCGCCGATCGACGCATCGCCGTCGCCACGGACCTCGCTGCCTTCCACCGCCCAGCCGAGTCGAGGTGCGGCGAAAGCGAAAGCGCTTTCTTGAACGAAAGCCGGTGCTTCCCATCTCTCAGCCTCGGCGGCCAGGGCCGACAGGATCGGCCGCTCGTCGAAGCCGGGCGACGCCAGGAGCGCCTGGTCGGCGAAGCTGGACAGCACAGCGATTTTTTCGCGCAGATGCCGACCACCCGGGTGTGCCGGCGTCAGCTGTGCGGTCTCGGGCGCAACGCGACGCAGTCCGGGCTGCATGCGAAACGGCGCGACGACTTGCGAGAAATCGAAAGGCATCGCCGCGATGATGCCGAAGTCGGTCGGCTTGGCCCATGGCGAGCAGATCCCGAAGCGAGCTGCTCTTTGTCTAGACGCGCTTCTTGTATTCGTTGGTACGCGTGTCGATCTCGACCTTGTCGCCGGTCTGGACGAACAGCGGTACCGAGATCTCGAGGCCGGTAGCGAGCTTGGCCGTCTTCAGCACCTTGCCCGAGGTGTCGCCCTTGACGGCGGGCTCAGTGTCGACGATCTCGCGCACGACGGTTGTCGGCAATTCGACCGAGATCGCCTTGCCGTCATAGAACACGACCTCGACCGGCATTGCCTCTTCGAGGTACTGGATCGCGTCGCCCATGTTCTCGGACTCGACCTCGAACTGGTTGTACTCGGCGTCCATGAATGCGTACATCGGGTCGGCGAAGTAGGAGTACGTGCACTCCTTCTTGTCGAGGATGACCTGGTCGATCTTGTCGTCGGCCTTGAAGACGACCTCGGTGCCCGAGTTGCTGAGCAGGCTCTTCAGCTTCATGCGCACGGTAGCCGAGTTGCGGCCGCCGCGGCTGTATTCGGTCCTGAGCACGACCATCGGGTCCTTGCCATGCATGATGACGTTGCCGGCGCGAAATTCCTGGGCGATTTTCATGATCTGGTTCTGCAAAGGCGCGTGAAGCAGGCCGGCGTACCGGGCGCAAAGCCTTTGATTCTATCGTTTCAGAACGACGAAATCGAGCAACGCCGAGGTCAGGTCGAGCCGGCCGGCATGGCGCTCCCTGAATCGTCGACATTGCCGAGCCCAACCCTCGGCGTCGAGCTTTGCGAAATCCGATCGTAGGCCGCTCGCCGGAGCCAGTCCGTTCCAGATCGCGAAGAGGCGGCTCAATTCCGCGGAAAGAGGCGCGTCGCCCTCGAGGAAACAGGCCATGAACGCTTCGAGCTTGGCGGCGTGGGCACCGTCGTCCTGCGGGTAGAGCTGCCAGACGAAAGGCACCGCGGCCCACAGCGCGCGCACCAGTGAATCTTCGCCGCGCACGAAGTTGAGATCGCACGACCAGAGCAGCCGATCGAAATCCGTTTGCGAAAGCGCGGGCAAGCGTACGGCCCGCAGGTGCCGGCGCTGCAATTGCGGGCCGAGGAGTGCGGCCGCCTGCTCGGCCGCGAACCCCGGCGTCAGAAGAAGCAGCGTCGGCATGTCGTCGAGCGTGTCGAGGCACGAGGAAAGCGCCGGATTCGAATAGCAGAACAGGCTGACGCATCGTTCGTCATGGCGTCGCTCGATGCCCAGGGCGCGCAGCCAGTCGCGCCCGTCGCCGAACCGGCGATGCTGCTCGAACAGGCCGGGCTCCTGGATCAGGCCGCCGCTTCGATCGCTGAAGCCGGGAAAGAAAAACCAGACCGGCTGTGGCTCGCCAGTGGCATCGAATTGCGGCGACGGCCGACCGTGCGAACGGTCGATGTAAGCCTCGGCGCTGAGGTGCTCGACGTTGATACGGACGCGCCGTGGCGTGGGAACACTGGCCGGCGCCGGGAAGCCGCAGCCGAAGGTTTCCACCCAGACCTCGGCGTCGGCGCGAGCACCGTCTGCCCAGGTGCCGAGCTCGACGTGTCTGCTGCCGTTCGGCGCCATCCAGGCGAGCGCACTGGCGTCATCGACGGCAAGGCGCACGTCTTCGCCCCGGCGGCCGAGGTCGGCGGCCAGCCGCCAGGCGAAGCCGATGTCGCCGAAGTTGTCGACGACGCGGCAGAAGACGGTCCATCGCATGCGTCGATTATCGAAGCGCGATCCCGAACGCCCTGCGCGGCACAATCGATGGCGATGAGTGAAGAGGCCGCCCCGCCGTCCCCCGAATCAGCGAACGACGCGATCGCGGCGCGCCGCGATCGCCTCCTTGCCGAGGTCGCGGCGCTGCCCAACCTGCCAGGCGTCTATCGCTATTTCGACGCTGCAGGTGGGGTGCTGTACGTCGGCAAGGCGCGCGACCTGAAAAAGCGGGTCTCGACCTACTTCACGAAACGCCACGCCGGCAGCGAGGCCGCGATCTGGACCGGTCACATGGTGGCCCGCATCGCCCGCATGGAGACGACCGTCGTTCGCTCCGAGGCGGAAGCGCTGCTGCTCGAGAACAACCTCATCAAGACGCTGGCGCCGCGTTTCAACATCCGCTTCGTCGACGACAAGAGCTACCCCTATCTGAAGATCGCGTCGCACAGCTTTCCGCGCGTCGCCTACTACCGCGGCGCTGTCGATCAGAAGCATCGCTACTTCGGCCCGTTCCCCAGCGCCTGGGCGGTGAAAGACTCGATCCAGCTGCTGCAGAAGGTGTTCCATCTGCGCACCTGCGAAGACACCGTCTTCGCCAATCGCACGCGACCCTGCTTGCTCTACCAGATCAAGCGCTGCTCAGGTCCCTGCGTCGACTACATCGGACCGGCGGACTACGCCCGCGACGTCGCCAATGCCGAACGCTTCCTGCAGGGTGAACAGCAGGAGCTGATGGACTCGCTCCAGGCGCAGATGATGGCGCGGGCCGAGGCACTGCAGTTCGAGCAGGCGGCCGACATCCGCAACCAGATCAGCTCGCTGGCCCGTGTGCTGCACCAGCAGTCGGTTGAAGACAACACCGGCGCCCGCACCAAGGACGCCGACATCCTCGCCGTCAAGGTCGACGGCGGTCGCGCCTGCGTCAACCTCGCCATGGTGCGGGGCGGTCGCCATCTGGGCGACCGGCCCTATTTTCCGAAGCATGTCGACACCGCGATCGCCGTCGACGTAGAGGCCGCCGAAGACGGCGAGGAAGGAAGCGCCGAGAGGCCGGTCGAGGTTCGCGTCCTCGAGGCTTTCATCGCCCAGCACTACCTGGAAGGCGGCCTGCCGCCGTTGCTGATCGTCAGCCACGTCGTCGACAAGACCTTGATCGAAGCGCTGGCGGCGCAGGCCGGCGTCCGGGTCGCGGTGCAGCATCAGCCGCGCGAGCAGCGGCGGGCCTGGCTCGACATGTGCATCAAAGGCGCGGCCTTGCGCCTGGCTCAGCTGCTGGCCGAGGAAGGATCGCAGCAGGCGCGAACCCGCGCCCTGGTCGACGCGCTCGACATCGCCGTCGAAGACTTGCAGGCGTTTCGTGTCGAGTGCTTCGACGTCAGCCACACTGCGGGTGAAGCGACGCAGGCCTCCTGCGTCGTCTTCGATGCGCACAAGATGCAGAGCGCCCAGTACCGCCGCTACAACATCGCCGGCATCTCGCCCGGCGACGACTACGCCGCCATGCGCCAGGTCCTGATGCGGCGCTACGCCAAACTCGTCGAGGCGGCGAGCCTGGGCACGGCGCGACTGCCCGACATCGTTCTCATCGACGGCGGCAAGGGGCAGGTCGGCGTCGCCCGGGAGGTGTTCGAAGAGCTCGGCATCGAGCTGTCGCGGATCGTCGGAGTCGAGAAGGGAGAAGGGCGCAAGCTGGGACTCGAGGAGCTGGTCTTCGCCGATGGTCGGTCAAAGATCGGGCTCGGGCGCGAGTCGGCGGCCTTGATGCTGGTGGCGCAGATTCGCGACGAGGCACATCGCTTCGCGATCACCGGAATGCGGGCGCGCCGTGCGAGTGTTCGCACGGGAGCGAGCCGGCTCGAGGAGATCGCCGGTATCGGGCCTAGAAAACGCGCCAAACTGCTGCAACGCTTCGGCGGTGCGCGCGGTGTGGGCCACGCCAGCGTCGAAGACATCGCCACCGTGGAAGGCATTTCACGCGAGCTTGCCGAGGAAATCTATCGTGCCCTGCATTGACCGAACGCTCCGCCTGTCGGCCATTCCGGCGCTGTTGGCCGTCGCCTCCGCCGCCTGGATCGTGGCCGGCTGCGCCGGCTCGTCCGGCGAAGCGCCGGGCGACGCGCGCGGCGGCGTGCCATCGACAGTGCGGCCGGCCGCCGCGCCGCCGTTGCCGACGGTGCCGCCGTCGCCGGCCGTGGCCGGTTCGCGCTCGGCGCCGCTGGGCGCGCCGCGTGCTGTTCGCTCATGGGTCGAGGTCCGCCGTCAGGCCGCCGAGCGGATGGTCGCGGCCAATCCCAGCATCACCTACGTGGGCAAAGTGCCCGACATGCTGCTTGCCATTCCGGTGCTGGAGATCGAACTGAATGGCGACGGCAGCGTCCGCAACATCGAAGTGCTGCGCCCGCCGAGACAGGCAAAGGACACCTTGCAGATCGCCGCCGACGCGGTCCGTCGCGCCGGCCCCTTCGGCGACGTGTCGAGGCTGCCTCGGCCCTGGAAGTTCGTCGAGACCTTCCTTTTCGACGACGCGCGCAAGTTCAAGCCGAGAACGCTCGACAACTAGGTTCGGCACAATCAGGCGGATGTTCTTCAATCTGCCGACGCTGTTGACTTGGGCCCGCATCGTCGCGATCCCGCTCGTCGTCGGCGTCTTCTATACGACCCTGCCGCTGCAGACGCAGAACGTCGTCGGCACCACGCTGTTCATCCTGTTCGCGCTGACCGACTGGGCCGACGGCTATCTCGCCAGGAAGCTCAACATGACCTCGGCGTTCGGCGCCTTCCTCGACCCGGTTGCCGACAAGTTCCTCATCACCGCGGCCCTTCTCGTCCTGGTCCATCTCGGCCGGCTGCACTCGCTGGTCGCGCTCGTCATCATCGGCCGCGAGATCGCGATCTCGGCGCTGCGCGTATGGATGGCGCAGATCGGCGCCTCGCGCAGCGTCGCCGTGCACATGATCGGCAAGTTGAAGACGGTCGTGCAGATGGTCGCGATTCCGTTCCTGCTCTACGACGGGAAGTTGTTTGGCCTGATCGACACCGCCTGGTGGGGCACCGGGCTGATCTGGATCGCCGCGGTGCTGACGATCTGGTCCATGGTCTATTACCTGCAGAAGGCTCTGCCCGAGATTCGCGCCCGTGTTCGTTAGGCTCATGCCGTGGGCCTTCGTGCTGATCTGGAGCACCGGCTTCGTCGTCGCCCGGCTGGCGATGCCGCATTCGCCGCCGTTCTCGTTTCTTTCGGCCCGCTTCGCGCTGTCGATTCTCTGCTTCGCCGTCTGGATCGCGCTGGCCCGCGCGCGCTGGCCGCGACGCAGGGCGCAGTGGGGTCACCTGGCGATGACCGGTGTTCTCATGCAAGCCGGCTATCTGGGCGGTGTCTGGTCGGCGGTGAAAGCAGGTGTCGGGGCAGGCACTGTGGCGCTTCTCGTCGGCCTGCAGCCGGTCTTGACCGCGTTTTGGATCACCGCCAGGGCGTCGCGCGACGCCGGCGCGGTACGCCTGCCCGGGCGCCAGTGGCTGGGCCTGTTCCTCGGCTTCGCCGGGCTGTCCTTCGTCGTCTGGCCGAAGCTGGGGACGGGTGAGATGACGCCTGGCAACCTGGCGCTCGCCGTCGTCGCCCTGCTCAGCATCACGACCGGCACCCTCTACCAGAAGCGGTTCGTCGAGCCCTGCGACGTGCGTACGGCGAGTGCCGTGCAGATGCTCGCCGGTCTCGTCGTTTGCGCGCCGCTGGCCTGGCTCGAGCCGGAGGCGATGGACTGGCACGTCAACCTCGTCGCCGCGATGGCCTGGTCGGTCGGCGTCCTGACGCTCGGCGGCAGCACGCTGCTCTACCTGCTCATCCAGCGCGGCGAGGCGACGGCGGTCACGAGCCTGCTCTACCTCGTGCCGCCGTGCACCGCGCTGATGGCATGGACTTTGTTCGGCGAAGTCTTAACGCCGCCGATGATGCTGGGCATGGCGTTCACGGTCATCGGCGTCGCCATCGTCGTTCGCAATCCGCGCCGGGCACCCACGCCGGTCGCGCCCCAGGAGGAGTTCTCGAGATGAAACCAACCCATCGCATCGCGGTCATTGCCGGCGACGGCATCGGCACCGAGGTCGTTCCCGAAGGCCTGCATGTTCTCGAAGCGGCGGCCGGACGATTCGACATCGACCTGTCGTTCGATCACTTCGACTTCGCCTCATGGCGCTGGTACGAGCGACACGGCAGCATGATGCCCGACGACTGGAAGGACAAGATCGGCGGCCACGAGGCGATCTTTTTCGGCGCCGTCGGCTGGCCGGCGAAGATTCCCGATCACGTCTCGCTCTGGGGCTCGCTGATCAAGTTCCGGCGCGAGTTCGACCTCTTCGTCAACCTGCGGCCGGCGCGCCTCATGCCGGGCGTGCGCTCGCCGCTCGCCGGTCTCGTGCCGGGCGACATCGACATGATGATTGTTCGCGAGAACACCGAGGGCGAGTACTCGAGCATCGGCGGCCGCATGTTCGAAGGGACACCACGCGAGATCGTCGTCCAGGAGACGGTCATGTCTCGCTTCGGCGTCGACCGGGTGCTCGAGTACGCGTTCCAGCTGGCGGCGTCGCGGCCGAAGAAGCACCTGACGTCGGCGACGAAATCGAACGGCATCGCGATCACGATGCCCTACTGGGACGAGCGCGTCGATGCGATGGCCTTGCGTTTCCCGCAAGTCCGCGTCGACCGATATCACATCGACATCCTCGCCGCCCATTTCGTGCAGCGACCGCAGCTGTTCGACACGGTCGTGGCGAGCAACCTGTTCGGCGACATCCTCAGCGACCTCGGCCCGGCCTGCACCGGCACGATAGGCATCGCGCCGTCCGCGAACATCGATCCGACGCGAACTCATCCGTCGCTGTTCGAGCCGGTGCACGGCTCGGCACCGGATATCTCGGGCCAGGGCATCGCCAATCCGATCGGCCAGATCTGGTCGGGCGCGCTGATGCTCGACTTTCTCGGCCATCGCGACGCTCACGATGCGATCATCAAGGCAATCG
>JBDTIO010000318.1:0-3944 GCA_039936375.1 Caldimonas sp.
CTCGCGGGTGTGGGCGACCAGCATGCCCTTCTGGCGGGCCAGTTCCAGCACACGCTGGGACGGCTCGACCGCCGCGAGCAGCAGCGAGGTGTCGTTGCCCAGCTTCTCACCGAAGCCGCCCGGGAGCACGAAATCGCGCTGCATGTCGATGATCACGAGTGCCGTCGTCGCGTCGTTGAACGAGAGTGGGAACGGTTCAGCCTTGATCGAGTGCGTGCTCATGTCTTCTCTCGCAGTGGCAGGGCGGTCGAAAGACGCTGATGGAGGCCAACGACAAGCTCGCGCCAAGCGGGCGGGAAATGATACATGAGCAAGCATATGGGTCGACCGGGTTTGCGCCGGCGAGCACAGCCGTTGCATCGTTGCGCAACGATGCCGGTTCGTTTGCGGTCTTGCCCCTACGCATCGCCATGGCTTCACCGTCATCGCCGACTGCGGCCCGAGCCGCGATCACGCCAAGTGGCTGGCCAGCAGTCGGCGCTGGCCCTCAGGTTTCACGCGTCGGTGGGCAACGTCGGCGACTTGGACCCGGCCGTCGCCGCTTTCGCCCAGGTCAGGGCCGAGCACGGTCCGATCGACGTCTTCGTCGACAACGCCGGCATCACCCGCGACGGCATATTCCGCAAGATGACATGGGCCGGGGGCCGACTTCTCCGTCGGCGGCCTGCACATGCATCGAGCAGCGCTTCAGGGCGAGCTCGACAGGGCAATCCTCGCCGCGGCGGCCAGGCTCGCGTCGCTGCCGTCCCACTCGAGACGCGCGATCGGCGCTTCGATCCGGGCGAAGTTGCGCGGCATCGACTGCCGATAGATCGGGTCGTAGTGAGCGACGAGCAGGTCGCGAACGACATCGGCCGACCGGCCGTCGCGGGCGGCGTCTTGCCAGCCCTTGACGACGTCGTTGCCGCGCAGCACGCGCAAGGCGTCGAGCCGCTCGCAAAACGCCGGCGTGTCGACGACGAAGAAGTCGTAGTCGCGCATCAGCAAGGCGATCCGCCGGTCGAGCGGCAGCTCCAGCCAGTAGCACGGCGCGGCGCGCATGCGCTCGACGAGCGCCTCGGCGACACGCAGGTCGCCGACCTTCTTGCTCTCGCTCTCGACGAACACGGGCCGCTGGGTATCGAATCGGCGCAACGCCTCCCAGAGGCTCGAATCGAAGGCTTTCTGCGACGGTTGCGGGCTGCCCGGCACGAGGCCGAGCACCGAGCCGCGGTGATTGGCGAGCCCTTCGAGATCGAGCACCTGCGCACCCTGTTCGCGCAGCGCGCTCAGCAGGCGGCTCTTGCCCGAGCCGGTCGGCCCGCAGACGACGCGCAGGTCGAGTCCGCCGGGCAGGGTCTCGAGCGCGCTCACGACGGCGCGCCGGTATTCGCGGTAGCCACCTTCGAGCAAGTGCACGCGAAAGCCGATCTGGCCGAGCACCGTCGCCAGCGCGCCGCTGCGCTGGCCGCCGCGCCAGCAGTAGACCAGTGGCGACCAGTCCTTCGGCTGCTCGAGCACGTATCGCTCGATGTGCGCGGCGACGTTGCGCGCCACCAGCGCCGCGCCGCGCTTTCGCGCGGCGAAGGCCGAGACCTGCTTGTATTCCGTGCCGATCAGGACGCGCTCGGCATCGTCGAGCGACGGCCAGTTGACGGCACCGGGAATGTGGTCGAGCGCGTGCTCGCCTTGCGAGCGAGCGTCGATGACAGCACTGAAACTTTCTAGCCGCTGCAGGGCTTCGCCCGCTTCGATGCGTGCCACCGACATCGCTACGCCGAGATCGCGTCGAGCATTTCGGTCTCGATCTGCAACTGCAGCTTGTTCTGCTGCAGGGCCGAGCCGTCGATCAGGAAGGTATCTTCCACGCGCTCGCCGAGTGTCGTGATCTTGGCCAGTTGCAGGTTGATGTTGTGGTGGGCGAGCACGCGCGAAATGGCATAGAGCAGGCCGGACCGGTCGCTGGCGGACACGCCGAGCAGCCAGCGCTGCGCTCGTTCGTCGGGCCTGAGCGTGACGCGTGGCGTCACCGGAAACGACTTGACGCGACGCGAGATGCGGCCGCGGCTCGGCTCGGGCAGTGGCCCGGTCGCCTCGAGCGCGAGCGCGAGCTGCGTCTCGACGTAGGCGATCAGGTCGCGATGGTGCTGCTCGAGATGCGGGCTGATGACGAGAAAGGTGTCGAGCGCGTAGCCGTCTTTCGTGGTGTGCACCTTGGCGTCGAGGATGTTGAAGCCGGCGCTGTCGAAGTAGCCGCAAGTGCGGGCGAAGAGATCCTGCCGGTCCGGCGCGTAGACCAGCACTTGCAGGCCGACGCCGAGCGGGCTGACGCGCGCCCGCACCACCGGCCGCGGCGAACCAACGCGATCGTGCAGCGAGCGCGTGTGCCAGGCGATCTCGCCGGCGTCGTGGCGAGCGAAGTAGCTGAGCTCGAGCGTGTGCCAGAGCGACGTCTCGATCGTCGCCGGCAACGATGCGAGGTTGAGGAGCAGGCGTGCCTCGAGCTTGGTGGCCTCGATCTCGGCGTCGAGGTTCGGCCGCGCGCCGCCCAGGGCGCGCAGGGTCAGGCGATACAGGTCTTCCAGCAGCTTGCCCTTCCAGGCGTTCCAGACCTTCGGGCTGGTGCCGCGCACATCGGCGACGGTGAGCAGGTACAGGGCGGTCAGGTGACGCTCGTCGACGATCGTCTCGGCGAAGGCGGCGATGACGTCCGGCTCGGAAAGATCCTCCTTCTGCGCCACCCTCGACATCGTCAGGTGCTGCGCCACCAGGAATTCGATCAGCGCCGCGTCGTCACCGCTGACGCCGTGGTCGCGGCAGAAGCGCCGCGCCTCGCGCTGGCCGAGCACCGAGTGGTCGCCGCCGCGGCCCTTGGCGACGTCGTGAAAAAGGGCGGCGATGTAGAGTACCCAGGGCCGGTCGAAGGTGGAGGCCAGCTGCGAGCAGAACGGGTACTCGTGCGCGTGCTCGGGAATGAAGAAGCGGCGCACGTTGCGCAGCACCATGAGGATGTGCTGGTCGACCGTGTAGACGTGGAACAGGTCGTGCTGCATCTGGCCGACGATGCGGCGAAAGACCCAGAGGTAGCGGCCGAGCACGCTGGTCTCGTTCATCAGCCGGAAGGCATGCGTCTGGCCGCCGCCGGCCTTCAGGATCTTCATGAAGGTGGCGTGGTTCGCCGGGTCGCGGCGGAACTTGGCGTCCATCAGGTTGCGGGCGTTGTAGAGGGCGCGCAGCGTCCGCGCCGACAGGCCTTTGGGCCCGATCGTCTGCTGGTAGACGAGGAACGTCTCGAGGATGGCGTGCGGGTCGCGTTGGTACAGATCGTCGCTCGCCACTTCGAGCATGCCGCCACGCTCGAGAAACCTTTCATCGATCGGCCGCATCGGCGCGTCCTGCAGGCCGTTGATGCGTTCCTCGATGTTGAGCATCAGGATCTGGCTGAGCTGCGTCACCGCCTTGGCCGCCCAGTAGTAGCGGCGCATCAATCGTTCGGAGGCGCGCTGCCCTTCGGCGGCGCGGTAGCCGAAGCTTTCCGCGACGGCGGTCTGCAGGTCGAACACGAGCCGGTCTTCGCGCCGCCCGGAGATCGCGTGCAGGCGGGCGCGGATCAGCTTCAACACGCCTTCGTTGCGCTGCAGCTGACGCACTTCGAACGGCGTGATCAGGCCGTGCGCCGCGAGTTGCTGCCAGGTGCGGCCGAGACCGGCAGCGCGAGCCACCCAGATCACGGTCTGCAGATCGCGCAAGCCACCCGGGCTCTCCTTGCAATTGGGCTCGAGCGAGTAGGGCGTGTTCTCGTACTTCTGGTGCCGCTGCTGCATCTCGAGCGTCTTGGCGCGCAGGAAGGCTTTGGCGTCCATCGCCGCCGCGGTCGCCTTCTGGAACGCCGAAAAGATCTTGCGGTCGCCGCAGAGCAGGCGCGACTCCAGCAGCGCCGTCTGCACGGTCACGTCGGAAGCGGC
>JBDTIO010000319.1:0-3670 GCA_039936375.1 Caldimonas sp.
GTTGATATTGAGTGTTTCGACGCCGAGGGCGAAGGCCATCGAGAAGTAGATGTAGCCCTTGGGCACGTGCTGGCCGAAGCCCTCGGCGATGAGAACGATGCCGACAACGACGAGGAAGGCCAGTGCCAGCATCTTGATCGTCGGATGCCGGTTGACGAAGCGGCCGATCGCTGCCGAAAAGACCATCATCATGGCCACCGAGACGATCACGGCGGTGATCATCACGGCCAGCTGGTCGACCATGCCGACGGCGGTGATGATCGAGTCGAGCGAGAACACCATGTCGACGACGATCACCTGGGCAATCACAGCGTAGAAGTTCGCCTTCACCGATTTCGCGGTGTGTCCTTCCTCGCCTTCGAGCGATTGGTGGATCTCGCCGGTGCTCTTCCAGATCAGGAACAGGCCGCCGCCGATGAGGATGAGATCGCGACCGGAGATCGCCTTGCCGAATACCGAGAAGAGCGGCGCCGTCAGGCCGATGACCCAAGACAGCACCAGCAACAGGCCGACCCGCATGAACATCGCCAGAAAGAGGCCGATCAGGCGGGCCTGCTTCTGCTGCTCGGGCGGCAACTTGTCGACGAGGATCGAGATGAAGACGATGTTGTCGATGCCCAGCACGAGCTCGAGCGCGGTCAGAGTGGCCAGCGCGATCCAGGCTTGCGGATCGGAGAGCAGCTGCAGCATCAGGCGGAAAAGCGCGTGAATGCGGCGTCCAGCCGTGCCGTCATGGCGCGCTTGGCAGCGGCGTCGATGAAACTGGCGTCGAAACTGTTCTTCGCCAGCGCATAGGCTTCGGGCGCGCCGAGCTGCGGCAAGGCGTCGAAGGTGGCGACGAAGTTATCGTTGACGTAGCCGCCGAAATAGGCCGGGTCGTCGGAGTTGATCGTCGCCTTGATGCCTCCCTGAAGCAGATCGGCGAGGTTGTGGTCGGCGAGCCGGTCGAAGACCCGCAGCTTCAGGTTGGAGAGCGGGCAGACGGTGAGCGCGATCCCTTCTGCGGCCAGGCGCTGCACCAGCGCCGGGCTCTCGACGCAGCGCACGCCATGGTCGATGCGCTCGGCGTGCAGCACATCGAGGGCGCTGACGATGTATTCGGGCGGCCCTTCCTCGCCGGCGTGGGCGACGCGATGCAGGCCGAGCCGGCCGGCTTCGTCGAACACGCGCCGGAATTTCTCGGGCGGGTGGCCGCACTCGCTGCTGTCGAGGCCGATGCCGATGAAGCTCTGTCGAAACGGCAGCGCATCGTGCAGGGTCTGCAACGCTTCATCTTCGCTCAGATGGCGCAGGAAGCAGAGGATGAGCCCGCTCGTCAGGCCGAGCTCGCTCTCGGCACGCGCACAGGCGCGGGCCAGGCCGCGGATCACCGTGCCCATGGCGACGCCACGCCCGGTGTGCGTCTGCGGGTCGAAGAAGATCTCGGCGTGAACGACCTGATCAGCCGCGGCGCGACGAAAGTACGCCATCGCCATCGCCTCGAAATCGTCTTCGTGCAAGAGCACGCTGGCGCCGGCGTAGTAGATGTCGAGAAAGCTCTGCAGGTCGTTGAAGGCGTAGGCGGTGCGCAGCGCCTCGACGCTGTCATAGGCGAGGGCGACGCTGTTCTTCTTCGCCAGCGCGAAGATCAGCTCGGGCTCGAGCGAGCCCTCGATGTGGATGTGCAACTCGGCCTTCGGCATCGCGCACAGCAGCTCGGGCAGCCGCGCGCGCGAGATCTTGCCGAAGTCCATCGCTACGACGGCCCCTACTTCTTGTCGCCGCCCGGCACCTTGCCCTCGACGCCCTTGACGAAGAAGTTGATGCCGCCCATGAACTTGTCGTCGGCATTCGTGCCCGCCGCCACTTCGACCTTGCCTTCGTTGCTCGTGATCGGGCCCTTCCAGATGACGAAGCTGCCGTCCTTCAGACCGGCCTTGACGGCGTCGAGCTTGGCCTTGATGTCGGCCGGCACCTTGTCGGACACCGAGACCATGTCGATCGCGCCTTCCTTGACGCCCCACCACGTGTGCTGCTCGCCCTTCCAGGTGCCGTCGAGCACGGACTTGACGGTCTTGATGTAGTACGGCGCCCAGTTGATGACGGCCGAACCGAGGTGCGCCTCGGGGGAATAGGCGTGCATGTCGGAGTCCCAGCCGAAAGCGTACTTGCCGGCCTTGCCCGCCGTCTGCAGCACGGCCGACGAATCGGTGTTCTGCATCAGCACGTCGGCGCCGCCGTTGATGAGCGACTGTGCCGCGTCGGTTTCCTTCGGCGGATCGAACCAGTTGTTGACCCAGACGACCTTGGTCTTGATCTTCGGGTTGACCGATTGCGCGCCCATCGTGAAGCTGTCGATGTTGCGGATGACCTCGGGAATCGGCACCGAGCCGACGACGCCGAGGACGTTGGTCTTGGTCATGCCCCCGGCGATGACGCCGGCCATGTACGCGCCTTCGTAGGTGCGGCTGTCGTACACGTTCATGTTCGGCGCCGTCTTGTAGCCGGTGGCGTGCTCGAACTTGACGTTCGGAAGATCGGCCGCGGCCTTGAGCATCGGCTCCATGTATCCGAAGGTCGTGCCGAAGATCAGGGTATTGCCCTGACTCGCCATGTCGCGAAAGACGCGCTCGGCATCGGCGCCTTCGGGCACCTTCTCGACGAACGAGGTCTGGATCTTGTCGCCGAGCTCTTTCTCGAGCGCCTTCCTGGCGTTGTCTTGGGCAAAGGTCCAGCCGCCGTCGCCGACCGGGCCGACGTAGGCGAAGGCGATCTTCAGCGGGCCGCTGGCAGCGGCCGAAGCCGACACCGCTGCCATCGGTGCGGCCAATGGCGGCGTCACGACGGTGGTCGTCGTCTCTTCCTTCTTGCTGCAACCGGCAAGCACGGCGATCGCCGCCACGGCTCCCCAGCCGGTGATCTGGACGAAGGACCGTTTCGAAATTCGACTCATGGTGACTCCCGTGTATTTGAGGCAGTGACAGACTTCGCGCAGGCGGCGAAGCGCGGATTATCGGCCGGACGCTAGCCGGGAAAGAACGGTTTGCCGATCGACGCCGGCATGTTGACGCGGATGAACGACGCGTTCCTCGAAATGAGGACGAGCACGACGATGGTCGACAGGTACGGCAGCATCGTCAGGAACTGGCTCGAGATCTGCACGCCCTCGCCCTGCAGCTGGAACTGCAGCATCGTCACGCCACCGAAGAGATAGGCGCCGAGCAGCACACGCGCCGGCCGCCAGGTCGCGAACGTGGTGAGCGCCAGCGCGATCCAGCCCTTGCCGGCGATCATGCCTTCAACCCACAGGTGCGTGTAGACGACCGAGATGTAGGCGCCGGCGACGCCGCAGAGAGCGCCGCCGAAGATCACCGCCGCGAGACGGATGCGGCGCACCGGATAGCCGAGCGCATGCGCCGATTCGGGCGACTCGCCGACCGCGCGCAGCACCAGCCCGGCCCGCGAGCGATAGAGGAACCAGGCGATGGCGACGGTGAGCGCGATGGCGATATAGACCATCGGGTGCTGGCGAAAGAACGCCGGCCCGAAAAACGGAAGGTCGGCGAGATAGGGAATGTGAAAGCTGGCCCGCTCGCCGAGCTTTTCCTGGGTGTAGCGGATGCCGGCGAAGGCCGAAAAGCCCGCGCCGAAGAGACTCAATGCGAGGCCCGTGGCGTACTGGTTGGTGTTG
>JBDTIO010000320.1:0-5258 GCA_039936375.1 Caldimonas sp.
TCTCGTCGGCCGAGAGCTCGGTGTCGGCGTCGTGATTCACGTGAGCGCGCGCATCGAAGTCACTTCGCGCTGCGCGCTCCGTGATTCTCCTCGCGAACGGCCCGGCGGCTCATGGCTTGGCGATGCCGACCGTATCGGGCGAGACCTTGGCCTTGCCGTTTTCGAACAGCATCCAGGCATTGGCCTGCACGGCCGGGTAGACGGCCTTTTGCGCTGCCTCGCCGTACGACGGTGCGAACAGGGCGCCGCGGCTGGCCGCGTATTTCTTCAGCGCTTCGCTCTTCGAGATGTTGTCGGCCCAGATCTTCTCGACCGTCTTGATGACTTCATCGGGCACGCCGTTCGGGATGAAGATGCCGAAGTAGTTGGCCGGCGCCGAGAAGCCGGGAATCGTGTTGGATAAAGGCGGGATCGTGCCGTAGCCTTCGAGCTCGAGTGGCTTGTCGCTCACCGTCGCCAGCGGGCGCAATCGCTTGCCGCGGATCATGTCGGCCTGCTCGACGGCGAGCTGCGTCGTCAGGTCGGCTTCGCCGGCCACCGCGGCGACGACGGCCGGGTTGCCGCCGTCGTAGCTCACGTCCTTGTACTTGACGCCGGTCGCCTTCGAGATCAGGTCCATCGCGTTGTGCCCCGCCGAGGTGACGCCGGCCGTGGCCACCGAGATCTTGCCCGGCTGCGCCTTCATCGCGTCGAGCAGCTGCCTGGCGTTCTGGTACGGCGTGTTCGGGTTGACGCCGATCACCTGGATGTTGGCGACGGTGAGAAAAAGGTGCCAGTCCGAAAGGCGCGTCTTCAGCGAGCCGAGCGTCTCGTAGGTGCCGAGGTCCTGAGCTGCGCCGGCCGTCCAGGTGTAGCCGTCTTTCTGCGCTTCGAGCGCGCTGCGCGTGCCGATGGCACCCGAGGCGCCGGGCTGGTTGACGATGACGATGGTCTGGCCGAGCGCCTTTTCCATTTCGGCAGCGGTGACGCGCGTCACTTGGTCGGTCGAGCCGCCCGCGGCCCACGGGACGATGAGATTGATCGGCCGCGTCGGCTTCCATTGCGCGAAGGCGCCGCAGGCGCTCGCCGCGAGCAGGCCGCCGAAGAACAGGCCGCGAACGATGGGACGAAGTGATGTCATGTTGTCTCCGAGCGTGAGGTGGAAATGCGGATCACGAGACCTTGAGCTTCAGGTCCGTGTCGTAGGGCAGCGCGGGCGTCGCGAACTCGACGTCGTTGCGAGCGTAGTGCAGGGCGCAGGCACGGCGCCAGCGCGGGCTGAGGTTTGAGCCCGATTGATGGAATGTGTTGCCGTGATGAAAGCTGACGCCGCCTTTGCGCACCGGCGCCGGCGCCATCGGCTGCTTGTCGAGCACCGTGGCCGCCAGCTGCAGGTTGAATGGCTCGCCGTCGGGCGCGAAGTGCGCGTAGACCGGCCCGAGATTCGTGCCGTCGCCGAAATAAAGGCAGCCGTTCTCCAGCGTCGCGTCGTCGAGCGCGATCCAGGCAGTGACGATGCCTTCGATGTCGGTCGGGCCGAAATAGAAATTGTCCTGGTGCGCCGGCTTCGGGCCGCCGCCTGCGGGTGGCTTGAAGAAAATCTGGCTGAAGTAGACGGAGACGCCGGTACCGAGTACCGACTCGACGTGTGCGACCAGCCGCGCGTCGCGGGCCAGCGCCCGCACCGCGTCGCGATGGGCGTGCGGGTTGTCGAGCTTGCGCAGCACCGCGCGCGCCTTGACGCCGTCGTCGAGATACCAGGCCCGCTGTTCTCGCGGCAGATCGGCGAGGAAGGCTTCGCCCCACTGCTCGATGTCGCGCACCACGGCGTCCATCTCGTCGCTGCCGAAGATGCCGTTCACCGTCAGGTGGCCCTGGTGGCGATAGAAAGCGAGGTCGATGGCGTTCATGACGTTCAGGCGGCACGCACGAAGCTCGTCACGACCGCCGTCATGTGGGCAAGCCGCTCGTCGAGCGCTGCCTTCTGTAGGAGGTCGAGGCCGAAGATCGCGCCGAGCGTGTGCTTGTTCGAGAGGTAGAAGTAGGCCAGGCCGGCGATCGAGATGTAGAGCTGCATCGGATCGATTCCCTGGCGCAGCTCGCCGTTCTTTTCGCCGCGTGCCAGCACCTCGGCGAGCCCTTCGATCAGCGGCGAGTTCATCTGCCGGATGCGGCGCGAACGCTTCAGGTGACCGGCGCGGTGCATGTTCTCGCTATTGAGAAGGGCCAGGAATTCCGGGTGGGCAAGGTAGTGCCGCCAGGTGAATTCGACCAGACTCTCGATCGCATCCAGCGGCGCGCTGGCTTCCAGATGCAGGTCGCGCTCGGCGGCGCGAATGTCGGCATAGGTCTCTTCGAGCACGGCGAGGAAGAGATCGTCCTTGCCTTCGAAGTAGTAGTAGATGAGCTTCTTGTTGACGCCGGCGCGTTCGGCGATCGCGTCGATGCGGGCACCGCCGAAGCCGTGGTCGGCGAACTCGGCCATCGCCGCGCGCAGGATTTCCTGCTGCGTGCGATCGGCATCGCGCGAGCGAAATTCGACGACGTTGGTGGCCTTGGCACTCATGAAGCGATTAATTCACCAAACGGTGAATTACAGAATCCGGGCGAACCCTGAGACCCGGCAGCCGTGCGGCGCGGGCGCCCGCGAGGCACACTTCCGGCAGCCGACTTGCCGACGCCATGACCTCTTCTCACCTTTCGCTTCGCCCTGCGGGCCACGCACTCGTCGAAGCGCTGATCGCGCAAGGCGTAGCGACCGCCTTCGGCGTTCCCGGCGAAAGCTATCTCGCCGCGCTCGATGGCTTCTTCGAGCATCGCGACAAGATCCGCTTCATCGCCTGCCGCCACGAAGGTGGCGCCAGCTACATGGCCGAAGCGCAGGGCAAGCTCAGCGGGCGCCCGGGCATCTGCTTCGTGACGCGCGGGCCAGGCGCGAGCAATGCCGCGATCGGCCTGCACACCGCGTTCCAGGATTCGACGCCGATGATCGTCCTTATCGGCCAGGTCGCCAGCGAACAGCGCGATCGCGAGGCGTTCCAGGAAGTCGACTACCGACAGATGTTCGGGCCCGGGACGCTCGGCTTCGCGAAGTGGGTCGGCGAGGTGCACGACGCGGATCGCCTGCCCGAGTACGTGGCCCGCGCCTTTCACACGGCGATGCAGGGCCGGCCCGGGCCGGTCGTGCTGGCGCTTCCGGAAGACATGCTCAGGGCAATGACAGCGGCACCGGTGTTGCCGCGATGCGAACCGGCGCTGGCCGCACCGTCGCCCGAGGCGATGCTCGCCTTGCAGCGATTGCTCGCGGCCGCGAAGCGCCCCTTCGTCATCGCCGGCGGCAGCGGCTGGAGCTCGGCTGCCTGCGAGAGTCTCGAACGTTTCGCCGAGCGCTGGCAGTTGCCCGTCGGCTGCGCCTTCCGCTTCCAGGACGTGTTCGACAACCGGCAGGCGAACTACGCTGGCGACGTCGGCATCGGCATCAATCCGAAGCTCGCCGCGCGCATCGGCGAAGCCGATCTCGTGCTCGCGATCGGGCCGCGGCTCGGCGAGATGACGACCGGCGGCTACGAGCTGCTGAAGCCGCCGCGGCCAGCCCAACAGCTCGTGCACGTGCACGCCGGTGCCGAGGAGCTGGGCCGCGTCTTCGCCGCCGATCTGCTGGTGCATTCGTCGATGGCCTGCATCGGGCCGGCGCTGGCCGCGCTCGAACCGCCTTCGTCGCTGCCGTGGCGAGAGTGGACACGCGCGGCGCATGCCGACTACGACGCCAATCTCGTGGCAGCGCCGGTCGCGCCGCTCGACATGGCCCAGGTCGTGAAGACGGTTGCGCGTCTTGTGCCCGAAGACAGCGTGCTGACCAACGGCGCCGGCAATTTCAGCGGCTGGCTGCATCGCTACTACCGCTATCCCGGCCTGCGTCACGCGGGCCGCACGCAGCTCGCGCCGACCTCGGGCGCGATGGGCTACGGCTTTCCCGCCGCCGTCGCCGCGTCGCTGCTTTATCCGCAGCGCACGGTGATCAACCTGGCCGGCGACGGCGACTTCCTGATGACCGGCCAGGAAATGGTGACGGCGATCGCGCACGGCGCCGGCACGGGAGCGGGCAAGCTCATCAGCATCGTCGTCGACAACGGCAGCTACGGCACGATTCGCATGCACCAGGAGCGCGAGTACCCCGGCCGGGTCTCTGGCAGCGACCTCGGTAACCCCGACTTCGCGGCACTGGCGCGGGCTTGCGGCTGGTGGGCGAGCGAACGCGTCGACACGACCGCCGCGTTCGAGCCGGCATTTCGTGCCGCGCTCGAGTGCGGACGCCCGGCGCTGATCCACGTCCGGCTAGCCGCCGACGTGATCACGAGCCGGACGACGCTGGCGGCGATCCGCGCTTCGGCGCTGAAGAAGCAGCAGGCATCGGGCTGACGACGACGACTTCGAGCAGCCGGTCGAGGCCGCCTTCGTCGATCGCCACCATCGCCGCCGCGCGCACTTTCGGCTTCGCGTGGAAGGCGACCGACAGGCCAGCGGCGGCCATCATCGGCAGGTCGTTGGCACCGTCGCCCACGGTGATCGATCGCGACGGCGCCAGACCGAGCGAGGCGCAGGTCTCGAGCAGCATGCGGCGCTTCTCGTCGCCGTCGCAGATGTCGCCCCAGGGCTGCTCGACCATCCGGCCGGTGAGCGCGCCGCGCTCGATTTCGAGCACGTTGCTGCGCGTGAAGTCGATGCCGAGACGGTCGCGCACGCGGTCGGAGAAGAACGTGAAGCCGCCCGAGACGAGCAAGGTCTTCAGGCCGGCGGCGCGGCAGGCCGCGACCAGCGCCTCGGCGCCCGGGTTGAAGCGCAGCCGCTCGTCGTAGACGCGTTGCAGGGCCGCTTCGGGCACGCCGCGCAGCAGCGCGACGCGCTGGCGCAGGCTCTCCTTGTAGTCGGCGATCTCGCCGCGCATGGCCGCCTCGGTGATGGCCGCGACCTCGGCCTTCCGGCCCGCCATCGCCGCGATCTCGTCGACGCATTCGATCGAGATCAGCGTCGAGTCCATGTCGAAGGCGATCAGGCCGAAGTCGGCGAGGCGCAGCGGCGGCACGAAGCCGCGCACGACGAGGCCCGATGCCACGTTCATGCCGCCTCGAGCAGCTTCGGCGTGCCGAGCAGGCGCAGCACCTCGCGCACCAGCTGCACGCGGTCACGCACCTCGGGCGCGTCGCGCTCGATGCGCAGCCGCTCGTTGCTCGTCAGCTTGATGTGCCGGTTCTTCTGCACCAGCTCGATGATGCGCAGCG
>JBDTIO010000321.1:0-3341 GCA_039936375.1 Caldimonas sp.
GCCGGTGCTTCGACGGATCGATGTCCCACCAGCCTTGGTGATGGCGCTCGAAGTGCAGGCCGCTCGGCGTGATGATCCCGAACAGCGACTGCAGCGGGCAGAACGACACCGACGCCTGCGCCACCTGCGTCAGGCCCGGGCTCGGCCGGCGCTGGATGTTCTTCTCCCACTTCGAGGGCGACCCGTAGCCGGTGCTTGCCACCGGCAGGCCGAGCGCCTTCGAATGCTCGGGCAGCTCGAGGATGTTCGGATCGCCCACGAATGCGCCACCCGATCCGGCCGGCGCCCGGGGCTTGTCCGGCGGCGCGGCTGCGGCGGCACCCGCACCCATCGCCAGCGCCGCGCCCATGAAGCGGCGCCGGGCCCGGCGCGCCCGCTCGAGCTCGTCGGCGCCCAGATGGTTTTCGGGCGCCTTCTGGATGCGTCCCGACATCGCTGGCAGTTTCATCGTCGACACGCGCTAGCGCAGACGCGCGATCAGCCCGTGCACGCCGCTGCGCAAATGGGTTTTCTCGTCGAGCTCGGACGAGACGCGCACGCAGACCGCGCGGCAGACATCGGTGAGCGTGGAATCGGCGACGCGGTAGTACACCTGCGCACCCTCGCGCCGACGCCGCAGCGCCCCCAGGCGATACATCATGTTGAGATGCCGCGAGGCGTTGCTCTGCGTGAGCCCGGTGTCGGCGACGATCTCGCTCACGGTGCGCTCGGCCTGGCAAACAGCATGGAGGATGCGAAGCCGCGCCGGCTCGGCCAGGACGAGAAAGTAGCGGGCCACCGACTCGAAGACCGCGCCCATCTCGTCGTCAGCGGCGACTTTGTCTTCGGCACGCGCCAACCTCGGCGCGGCCTTCTTCGCGGCCATGGCACGCGCGCCGGCTCCGGTCGCGGCCTTGGCCGGCTTGCGCGCACTCGTCGTATCGATTGTTTGCAGCATCGCCGGCAAGATATGCGTATCTGCTCATATGCGCATTGGTGTTTGCACTGCCCGGTGCGGCGCCGGGTGGTCGTCTAATGGCGGCATGGAAGCCGTTCGACCCCTGCCCGCTGCGCACGAGGCGCCACCCGGTGGCATCGTCGTGCTGCTGTTTTCGCAAGTCGATTGCGAGTTCTGCGCCGAGATCCGCGAGCACTACCTGAAGCCGCTGCTCGCCGAGCGGCGCGCCGGCATTGCCATCGCCGAGTCGCGCATCGACGCCGACTGGCCGATCCGCGACTGGTACGGCCGGCCGACCACGCAGCGCTTGTTTGCCGCCAGCCAGGACGTGCGCTTCGCCCCGACCGTCATGTTCTTCGACGCGTCCGGGCGTTCGCTCGCGCCGCCGATCGTCGGCCTGTCGAGCGACTTCTTCGGCAGCTATCTCGAACAGCGGATTGCCACCGCTCTTGCTGCGGCGCGCAAACCCGACAACCGCTCCTAGCCAGAACACTCGAGGAAACATCCATGCACTCAACATCCCGCCGCCTCTTCGCTCTCGGCACCGGCCTCGCCGCCGCCGGCGCCATCCTGCCCGCCGCGCACGCGGCCGCGGCCGCTGCCGACGGGCCGACGCGCAACAAGGTCGTCTTCCAGATGAGCGACGGCGATCCGTCGAAGTGGAATCTGGTTCTCAACAACGTGCGCAACTTCCAGACCGAGCTTCCCGATGATGAGAGCGATCTCGAAGTCGTGGCCTACGGCCCGGGCATCGGCATGCTGAAGGGCGATTCCCCGGTGGCACACCGGATCGCCGAGACGCTGAAGAACGGCGTGAAGGTGGTGGCGTGCGAAAACACGATGCGCGGCATGAAGCTCGTCTATGCCGACATGCTGCCCGACATCGGCTATGCGCCGGCCGGCGTGATCGAGATCGTGCGGAAGCAACAGCAGGGCTACGCCTACATCCGACCCTGACTCGGGCGCAAGCGCGCGGCGCCGTCCGGCGGCCGCCTCACTTACAGTGTCTGGCGCAGCCGCGAGACGAGCGAGACGACACGACGTGACCGAAAGCGATTTCCAACACACGACCACGCTGGTGCTGGCGCTGGCCTTCGCCATCGGCGTGCTGTTCGGCGCCATCGGCCAGCGCACGCGCTTCTGCACCATGGGCGCGATCAGCGACATGGCGGTGATGGGCGACCCGGCGCGCATGCGGATGTGGCTCGTGGCCGCCGGCGTGGCCATCGTCGGCTTCAACGCGCTGGCCGCCTTCGGCCTGGTGCACGCCGCCGACAGCATCTACGCCGCACCGCGCCTGCTGTGGCTGTCGGCGCTCGTCGGCGGCGCGATGTTCGGCTTCGGCATGGTGCTGGCCTCGGGCTGCACCAGCAAGAACCTGATGCGCGCGGGTGCCGGCAATCTGAAAGCGGTGGTCGTCCTGCTGGTGGTCGCGTTCGCCGGCTTCGCCACGTTGAAGGGCGCCACCGCGATCGTCCGGGTCGAGTGGCTAGACAGCGTGCACGTCGAGCTCGCTGGCGGCCAGGATCTGCCGCACATTCTGGAGCGGCTCACCGGCCTTGCCGCACGGCCGCTCGCCGCGGGGCTCGGCCTGGCGCTGGGCGCGGCGCTGCTGCTCGCCGGCATGCTGCCGCGCGAGACGCGCAGCGCCGACCTGTTCCTGGGCGGCATCGGCATCGGCGCGCTCATCGTTGCCGCGTGGTACGTCTCGGGCGTGATCGGCTTCGTTGCCGAGAACCCGAGCACGCTCGAGCCGACCTTCGTCGCCACCAACTCGCACCACATGGAAGCGCTCAGCTTCGTGTCGGCGGTGAGCTATGCGTCGGACTACATCCTCTTTCTCAGCGACACGTCGAAGGTGCTGACGATCGGCATCGTCTCGACAGTGGGCGTCGTCGTCGGGGCGGGTGCCTACTCGCTCGCGACTGGCACCTTCCACGTCGAGGGCTTCACCAGCGCCGACGATCTCGGCCACCACCTGATCGGCGGCGCGCTCATGGGCGTGGGCGGCGTGACCGCCCTTGGCTGCACGATCGGCCAGGGTCTCTCGGGGCTCTCGACGCTCAGCGTCGGCAGCGGCCTGGCGGTGTTGGCCATCGTGGTAGGCGCACTCGGCGCGGTGCGCTATCAGGGTTGGCGCACGGAGCGGCCGACTGCGCGGGCCGTTGCGCGCGCGGTGTCCTGAGCCCCTTGCCCGCGCGATGTGCGGGCGAGTCTGATCAAGCGGCAGGCGACGCACCGGTTGCCGCCGGCCTGTCGAGTTGCGGCACGGCCGCGAGAAGACGCCGCGTGTACTCGTGCCGGGGTTCGACCAGGACCTCGTCGACCGGGCCACTCTCGACGATCTCGCCGCCCAGCATGACGGCGACGCGGTCGGCGAAGGCTCGCGCGATCGAAATGTCGT
>JBDTIO010000322.1:0-7986 GCA_039936375.1 Caldimonas sp.
TCGATCAGGGAATGATCGTGCTGATGATCGAGAACTATCGGACGGGCTTGCCGTGGCGGCTCGGCCGTGGCAACCGCTACCTCCGAGCGGGCCTCGCCCGCGCCGGATTTCGCGGTGGCTGGCTGTAAGCCACGGGCGCCCTGCCGACTGTATGCCTCAAGACCATCCTCCTATCCAGGAGCCAAACGAGGGCCCATTCGACGCCGAGCTCTGCGCCAACGTGCGACCCGCTGCTTGGCAAAACCCGCAGCCACGGTGGATCTACCACCTGCTCGTCATCGGTGCCGGGCCGGCCGGCCTGGTGGCCGCGCGTGACGCTGCCGCGCGCGGCGCCAAGGTGGCGCTCGTCGAACACCACCTGCTCGGCGGCGATTGCCTGAACTACGGCTGTGTGCCGTCGAAATCGCTCATCCGCACCGCCCGCCTGTATGCCGACATGCGCAACGCCGCCAACTTCGGTGCTCGGCCGCCTATCGACATCGAGGTCGACTTCCCGATGGCCATGGAGCGCATGCGCGGCATCCGCACTCGAATCAGTCGGGTCACGTCGGCCGAGCGTCTGAAGGCGCTCGGCATCGACGTGTTCTTTGGCACGGCACGCTTCGTCGACGACGAGTCGGTCGATATCGGCGGCACGCAGCTTCGCTTCAGGAAGGCGCTGATCGCCACCGGATCACGCTCGATGCTGCCGGCGATCCCCGGGCTCACCGAGGCCGGCTACCTGACCAATGAAAGCGTCTTCGACCTGACCGCGCTGCCGTCGAGCCTGCTTGTGATCGGCGGCGGCCCGCTCGGCTGCGAGCTGGCGCAGGTGTTCTGCCGCTTCGGCTCGCGCACCGTGATCGTCCACGACGAGCCGCTCTTCCTGCCCAAGGAAGAGCGCGACGCCGCGCAGATGGTGAGCGAAGCGCTGGCGCGCGACGGCGTCGAGATCCATCTCAATACGACCGCCGTGAACGTGCACGTCGAAGACGGCAAGAAGTGCGTCGAGACGGTCAACGCCGGCGGTGTCGCAACGATCAAGGTGGACGAGATCCTTACCGGTATCGGCCGCGTGCCGGCCGTCGGCGGGCTGGACCTCGAGGCGGCCGGTGTCGCTTTCGATGCCGATGCCGGCATCCATGTCGACGATTTCCTGCGCACCACCAACCATCGCATCTACGCCGCCGGCGACGTCTGCCTCGAACACAAGTACACCGACAGCGCCCACGCCTCGGCCCGGATCGTCGTGCAGAACGCGCTCTTCCTTGGCGGCAGGAAAGTCAGCGCCTTGACGATTCCGTGGTGCACCTACACCGACCCCGAGATCGCCCACGTCGGCATCTACGTCAAGCAGGCGCGCGAGCGCGGCATTCCGGTCAAGACCTTCACAGTGCCGATGCACGACAACGACCGCGCGATCGCCGACGGCGAGGAAGACGGTTTCGTCAAGATCCACGTGCGCGAGGGCACCGACAAGATCCTCGGCGCCACCATCGTCGCCCGGCACGCCGGCGAGATGATCAACGGCATTTCTCTGGCGATGGTCGCCGGGATCGGCTTGCGCACGGTCGCGCACGTGATCCACACCTATCCGACCCAGGCCGAAGCGATCCGGCAAGCCGCCATCGCCTACACGCGTTCGCGGCTGACACCATTCGCTGCCTGGGCACTGCGCAAATGGGTCAATCGCTGAGCGGTCCCAGACCGGTTGCGCTGACCGGTGATCGCCCCACCGGGCCGCTGCACCTCGGCCACTACGTGGGATCGCTTCGTTCGCGCATTGCGCTGCAGGACGAGGCCGATCAATTCATCCTGATTGCCGACCTGCAGGCGCTGACTGACCGCATGCAGGCGTTTGCCCAGGTCCGGGCCAACGTGTTCGAGGTCGCACTCGACTACCTGGCCGTCGGCATCGACCCGGCCAAGTCGACCCTCTGCGTCCAGTCCGGCATTCCCGAGCTGGCCGAGCTGACGATGCTGTTGCTCAATCTCGTCTCGGTGGCGCGGCTCGAGTGAAACCCGACCATCAAAGAGGAGATGAGGCTGCGCGGCTTCGAGCGCGAGATGCCGGCGGGCTTCCTGACCTACCCGGTCAGCCAGGCGGCCGACATCACGGCGTTTCGCGCCGAGCTCGTGCCGGTCGGTGTCGATCAGGTACCGATGATCGAGCAGACCAACGAGCTCGTTCGCCGCTTCAACTCGCTGGTCGGGCGCAACGTGCTCGTCGAATGCCGCGCGGTGCTCTCGACTGCACCGCGCCTGCCCGGCATCGACGGCAGGCACAAGATGAGCAAGTCGCTCGGCAATGGGATCGCATTGAGCGCCGGCGCGGACGAGATCAGCGCCGCCGTGCAGGGCATGTTCACCGAACCGGAGCACCTACGCGTCGACGATCCCGGCCGGACCGAGGGGAATGTGGTTTTCGCGTTTCTCGACGCGTTCGAGCCTGGGTCGGCCGAGCTCGAAGAGCTGAAGGCGCACTACCGCCGCGGCGGTATTGGCGACCGCGTCGTGAAGCGCCGCCTCGACGAACGGCTGCAGGCGCTGCTGGCGCCGATACGGGGCCGGCGGCTCGATCTGGCGGCCGATCCGCAACGTGTGCAGGCCCTTCTCGACGAGGGAACGCAGCAAGCCCGCGAACGAGCGGCAGCGACGCTCACCGACGTGCGACAAGCGCTGTGTCTCGCGGGATCGAAATCACTGTCGAGGGTGTAGATCTTGCTGGAGGGAGCCGGACGGCGCGATCCCGTGCCGACACTCGCAGCGACAGGGGTCAACGAACGGTTCTCCCCGTCTGTGCGCTGGCGGACGCCAAGCCGAAATGTGAATGCGCTGCGTTCTACAACGAGACGGTTCCCCTCCCCGAATCCGACCTGAGATCACCATGTCAGATGACCAGTTGCAGACCGTTGATACCGGCGAGCGGCAGCCATGTTGATGGATGGCATCGTCGGCCTGCTCGTCGTCTTCCCCGTTCTTGCGGCCATCGCCGGAGCGGTCCTTGCTGTGCTCCGTCCACCGAGTGCACGCTTGACCAGCGGCGTGCAGCATTTCGCTGCCGGCGCGGTTCTCGCCGCGGTCGCGCTCGATGTGCTGCCCGGCCTACATCAACAGGGGCACCTTGGTATTGCGACCGGCGGCTTTGCGCTCGGTGCAGCGATCCTGATCGGATTGCGTCAACTGGAGGCACATGATGGCGGCGAGGCCCACAAGCGGCAGTCCACTGGGCTTCCAATTGGCTTGCTAGCCGCGGTCGGTGTCGACCTGTTCGTCGACGGCATCCTGGTCGGGCTCAGCGTTGCGAGTCTCGGTCGGACTCAGGGCGTGCTGCTGACCATCGCTCTCACTTTGGTGGTTCTTCCGCTCGCGCTGTCGGTAACCGCGGAGTTGTCCAACCGGGGTGCGAGTGCAATCATGGCCGTCCTGATCCCGCCGCTGCTGTCACTCGCCTTGGTGGCCGGCGCTCTCGGCGCAGTCGTCCTGCTCGGCTCAGCCCCAACCCAGGTGCTCGCCGGAATCCTCGTCTTCGGTGTCGCCGCGCTGCTGTTCCTGGCCGCCGAAGAACTACTCGTCGAGGCTCACGAAACCGTCGATACGCCGCTTGTCGTAGCAATGCTCTTCGCCGGCTTCTTCGTGCTGTCTATCGTCGACTCTATTCACTGATCGACTGGGCGCGCAAGGACGCCCGGGTCGTGATCGGCTCATCGGTCGCGGTTCGTCGCGGCGGTATAGCTTCCAGGCCGCTGGCACCGCGGCGCGACACGTCGCCAACGCACCGTGCGCTGCGCGATCACATCGAAGAATGTGAAGTCGAGGCCAGCACTGTGCGCTGACGCACAGACCGACGCGCGGCACCGCGCCATCCTCGACGGAACGACGGTGAAGCGAGCCATGAGAACAAAACGTCAATTGAGACGCGGCGTCATCGACGACGAGATGTCGACATGAGCAAGTCGCCGATGCAAACACCGGCGTTCTTCGACCAGGCGCCCGCCATCGTCATGTACGACGCGCTGGCGCAGACCCTGGGCGCCACGTCAGACGGCCTGATCGAATACCGCTATCTCGACGCCGTCAAGCTGGCCGGACACTCGTGCCCGACCGTAGCCGGCGCCTGGTTGATGACGCGCGCGGCGCTGGCCCGGCTCTACCCCAGACAGACGCCGCGCCGCGGCGAAGTGCGCGTGGCGATGCGCGAGCCTCAGGACGCGGGGGCGTGGTCGGCGTGATTGCCAGCGTCGCCGGGCTGGTCACCGGCGCGGCCGGCAGCGGCGGCTTTAAGGGCCTGGCCGGCCGCCACGCGCGGCGCGACCTGCTGGCCTTCGGCGTGCCGATGCGCGGCGAGATGCGCTTCACGCGCCTAGACAACGGCCGTAGCGTCGAGGTGTCGCACCACCCCGAGGCGGCGCCACGACCGGCGCAATTGGGGATGCAGATGCAGGAGGCCCTGGCGCCCCAGGCAGACAGCGCCCAGCGCGAGGCGTTTGTGCAGGCTTGGCAGAGCTGGGTGCGCGCGATACTGATCGACCATGCGGACGACCCCGAGCTGATCACTATGGAAGACTGAGCGCCCATGGCCCGCCGCGAGATCGCTCCGCAAGTCTTTCTGGCTGCACTCATTGAGCCAGGTGATGCTCCTCGAACGGCCGGCGCTGATGTAAGACGGGACAGCAAGTGTGGATCGGCGGGCACCATCCGTATGTGCGACAGCGACAGACGAGACAGTCTGATTTCGCTCCGTGACAAGAACGGTGAGGGCTGCATCCGACGGCGCAGATGGCACAGAAGGCGCAATCGGGGTCGAACCGGTTCGGCGGCCCGATCTACAGCGGCGCGCCGGCGCTTGAGGCCACCGCGACGCTCGTTGAGACCGGTGGCGGCGCGAGCGACTTTAGTTTTGCGACGGCACGCGTGTCCATGCTCGGCAAGAAGGCCGTGAATGCCGAGGTCGCCTAGCTTAAGAAGGAATACGGTGAAAAGCACGTGAAGACAAGTACCAAATGAATCGCAATGACAAATCGGTGATCACACCACTTAAGGAGAGCGCAATGAAGATACTGAAACCCATCTCGATGGCATTGATGATGGTCACGGGCGGCTCTGCGCTGGCGGCCAGTTGCAGCGCCGAGATTGAAGGCAATGACGCGATGCAGTTCAACAAGACCAGCATGACGGTGCCGGCAAGTTGCAAGGATTTCACCGTGAAGCTCACGCACACCGGAAAGTTGCCGAAGGCGGCGATGGGCCACGACTGGGTACTGACCAAGGCGGCTGACATGAAGGCGGTCGACGACGACGGTGTGGCCGCCGGGCTCGCCAACAACTACATGAAGATCGGTGACACCCGTGCCATCGCGCACACCAAGATCATTGGCGGTGGTGAGTCCGATTCAGTCACGTTCCCGGTCAGCAAGCTGAAGGCCGGCGAGAGCTATATGTTCTTCTGCTCGTTTCCCGGCCACGCGACCGTCATGAAGGGTACGCTCGCGCTCACCAAGTAGCGCCCGGTTGCATGCGGACAAAGCTTATTGACGACGCGTCGGCATTGACGAGATGGCCCCCGAGCCGATGCGCGATGTCGATCCGTTCGATGACGCGGGAAGGGTGGGTACCAGGTGGGTACCCGCCCTTGGTTCGGGGAACCCAAGGCATGGGCCTGGCACAAACCGGAGCGCGCTGGCGGTCGAGAATGGCCATCCGGGCGTCATGACAGCACGAAAGGGGCAGGCGATCGACTTCAACTGCAGCCTGTCTGGCAAGCCCAGACCCTGCGCTGCCATGAGCAACTCGGTTTTCGCCACGCCCGCTTTCACGACATCCTCAGCGACGACATGGCACGCTGATGGATGAGCAGGATAACTTGCTTTACTCGTTCTTCAATGCCGACCAGATTTGTGATTTTCTCCTGTCGATCGAGATGAAGCCGTTCGTCGAACTGAGCTTCATGCCTCGACGCTCGCCTCTGGCAGCAAGACGGTGTTCCATTACGGCACCAACGTGACGCCGCCGAAGGATTACGCGGAATGGCGTACATCGCCTGGACGTGATCAAGATACCGGTGTTCAGGCGCCTCCGGATCGCGTAGATAGTGCATCGACAAAAAATGGACGCGCGAGTCATGATTCGAGAACGCATACTGCGCTGCATCTGCCCGACGAGTCGGCCTGCAGCCGCCCGAGGCTCCGGCAGCAAATCGATGCGCAGATGCGAGACATTCGCTTTACCGCTTCTTGACCGAGGTGCGATGGAAAAACCCGATAGCCCGGTGAAGAAATCCTTGTTCAGTCGGCTTGGCGCCGGCCTCATCACGGGCGCGGCCGATGATGACCCGAGCGGCATCGCCACATATTCCCAAGTGGGAGCTTCGTACGGTTACGGAACCTTGTGGACCGTGGTGCTCGCGCTTCCGCTGATGATTGGCATCCAGACCATCTGCGCGCGCATCGGGCGTGTCACCGGGCAGGGTTTGGCGTCCAACATCCGCTCGCAGTGCCCGTTTGCGTTGACCATCGGTTTCGTCATGCTGCTGTTCGTGGCCAATATCATCAATCTGTCGGCCGACATCGGCGCGATGGGCGCGGCCATGAAACTGTTGATCGGCGGCCCCGCATTCGCCTACGCGGCTGCCTTCGCCGTAGTGTCCGTGTTGCTGCAGGTGTTCATCCCATTCGAGTCGTACTCGCCTATGCTCAAAGTGCTGACGCTGAGCCTGTTCGCCTATGTAGGCACGGTCTTCGTTATCCATGTGCCCTGGCTCGACGTCGCCACGCAGACGTTCCTGCCGACAATCACATTCGATGCCAAATACGCGGTCGCGGTGGTTGCCGTATTTGGCACGACCATCAGCCCGTACTTGTTCTTCTGGCAGGCGTCCGAGGAAGCCAACGAGGTTCGTATCACGCGTGGGCGCAAGCCGCTGAGACGCGCACCGCAGCAAGGTCCGGACGCACTCAGACGCATCAATATCGACACGATCACCGGCATGCTGTTTTCTGAATTTGTCGCGTTTTTCATCATCCTGACCGCCGCGGTAGTGCTGCATGCTCATGGCAAAACCGACATCCAGACGTCTTCGGACGCGGCCGCTGCGCTGCGCCCGATTGCAGGTAAATTTGCGTTCTGGCTTTTTGCAGGTGGCATCGTGGGTACCGGCCTGCTTGCGTTGCCCGTACTCGCCGGCTCTTGCGCCTACGCCCTGGGCGAAACGTTCCGATGGAAAACCGGTCTTGAAGCCAAGCCCGCTAAGGCCAAGATGTTCTACGGCACCATCGGCTTGGCCACGCTGATCGGAATGATGCTGAGCTTCTCGTCGATCGATCCGATCAAGATGCTTTTCTGGAGCGCCGTCATCAACGGAGTGATCGCGGTACCGTTGATGGTTGTCGTCATGTTTCTCGCCAGCCGCAGCAAGGTGATGGGCAAGTTCTCCGTCTCACTTCGACTACGCGCCCTTGGTTGGCTGGCAACGCTGGTGATGGCTGCTGCGGCCGTCGTGATGTTCGCGACCTGGGGCCAATAGTCGGCCTGCGAACTCGTGCTACAGAGGGCGAGCGTTCTTGTGCCGCCAGTTCAGCCCAAAGGGGGGCTCCGCAGATTTCGGCTAGGGCCTTTTGCTTGCCTGGGCCGAGGCGGCCAGCGGCGCCAGCCTGCCTCAGGTCGTGAGGACGGTTCGATGCCTTCCTGGAGTGCGGCATCCAGGCGCGATTTCGCCGAGGTCGAGGCCCCTTCCTACGTCGTGATCAGACGCATCCCTTCGAGATCGCCGGAGCCTTCTTACCGCGCTTTAGGGCGCAGCTCCCAGACTGCTTGCCTGACTTGCGAATCGAGGAGACCAGTATGAATACGTTGGACAGCAAGACTTGGATCATTCTTGCGGGAGTTGCGATCATTGCATTGGTCGCAGTTGCCGCATGGTTCGCCTACCAGAAAAAGCAATCCCAGAGGCTAAAGCAGCGTTTCGGCCCGGAATACGGGCGCGCCGTCGATGATCTCGGAAGCCAGGCA
>JBDTIO010000323.1:0-13633 GCA_039936375.1 Caldimonas sp.
GATGTCGAAGAACGGGTCGTGGTCATCATGGGCTTTCGTGAATGGCTCTTGCTTCGTCGCGATCCGGGGCCAAGTCATTACACCATCGCAGTCATCCCCTCGTCCGCCGAAGGGCAGGAACGCTAGCGGCCGAGGAAAGCGCCCCCTGCTTCGAGCGACTGCTGCAGCGTTGCCGCAGGCAGGTCGTGCGGCGCCACGGCGCGGCGCAGGGCAAGTGCGGCCGCCGTGCCGGCCGCCTGGCCCATCACGAAACAGGCGCCCGACACGCGAGCTGCCGAATGGCCCTCGTGCGTCATCGAGGCGCAACGGCCGGCGACGAGCAGGTTGTCGATGCCGCCGGCTGTTTCGCGGTGCGGCAGCAGCATGCGATAGGGCAGCTGGTTGAAGCCGCGCGACTCGGGGATCGGCGGCCAGCGCCACTCGACGTCGCCGGTGACGTGCAGCTCGAGCGGCCAGCCGTTGACACCGATCGTGTCGGCGAAATCGGCGCAGCCGAGCACGTCGTCGGCGCTGAGCGTGGCCGCGCCGACAAGGCGCCGCGTCTCGCGAATGCCGAGCTGCGGCGCGATATCGAGCGCGTAGGCCGCCTCGAAGCCGGGCACCTTGGCGCGCAGGAAGCGCAGATAGTCGACGGCCTGGCGCCGTCCTTCGACTTCACCCGCGGACAGCGAGCGTGCATCGGTGCCGTCGGTCGCACTGCCGTCGGCGTTCTTCAACTGCGTCACGTTGACGCGCCATTCGTAGGCATGCTTTTGCGGTCGCACGATCGCCCCACGGCGCGGGAAGTGGAATTCGCCGGCGGCCTCGGCTTCGTCCATCCGCTCGGGAATGGTTCGCCAGGCATCGCCGGCACGGCTGGCATCGACGTTGCCGACGCGAAACATCAGCGTCGGATACAGCAACGCGCCGTTGTCGTCGCCTTTTTCCATCGGCAGGCCGGCGAGGTGGGCGAGGTCGCCGTCGCCGGAGCAATCGATGAAGGCCTTCGCCCGCACCGCGACGCGGCCTGATTTGGTCTCGAGCAGCAACGCGTCGATCGGCCCGTTGCCGTGCCGCGCGACGCCGACCGCAAGCGCGTGAAATAGCATCTCGGCGCCGCAAGCCAGCAGCAGTGCATCGGCGGCGCACTTGAAGGCCGCCGTGTCGTAGCCCTGCGCGTGGATCTTGCCGAAGATGAGATGCGGCTCGCTGAGGCCGCCGAGCGAGCGCATCCGGTTGAGCAGGTCGTCGGCGATGCCGTGCACCACCTGGCGGATCTCGCCGTGCACGTTGGCATGCAGGCCGCAGAAGTTGGTGACGCCGGCGGCCGTGCCCATGCCGCCTAGAAAACCATAGCGCTCGACGAGCAGCGTGTGCGCGCCGTGCCGCCCCGCGCAAGCCGCCGCGGCGATGCCGGCCGGGCCGCCGCCGAGCACCACCACGTCGTAGTCGCCAAAGACAGGCGTCGAGCGGGAAGACTCCTCGATTGCGGCAGACATCGTTTCGGCGCTCGCAAAGTGTAGGATTCTGCGCCGCCTCCTTTGCCCTTCGCGGGTTCCGCTGCCATGACCGCCACGCCCGCCGCCGCAGCCCCTTCCGGGACGCACGATCTCTCGCACGTCGCGCCGCGCGACAAGGCCGAGATCCTCGCCCAGGCGCTGCCGTACATCCGCAAGTTCCACGGCAAGACGATCGTCATCAAATACGGTGGCAACGCCATGACCGACCCGGCCCTGCAGCAGGATTTCGCCGAGGACGTGGTGCTGCTCAAGCTGGTCGGCATGAACCCGGTCGTCGTTCATGGCGGCGGCCCGCAGATCGAGGAAGCCCTGGCCAAGATCGGCAAGAAGGGCGAGTTCATCCAGGGCATGCGCGTCACCGACGACGAGACCATGGAAGTCGTCGAGTGGGTGCTTGCCGGCCAGGTGCAGCAGGACATCGTCGGCCTGATCAACGTCGCCGGCGGCAAGGCTGTCGGCCTGACGGGGCGCGACGGCGGCCTGATCCGGGCCAGGAAGCTGCGCATGTTCGACCTCAACGATCCGACCAAGGAGCACGACGTCGGCCTGGTGGGCGAAATCGAGTCGATCGACCCGAGCGTCGTCATGGCCTTGCAGGACGACCAGTTCATTCCCGTCATCTCGCCGCTCGGCTTCGGCGCCGAGAACGAAAACTACAACATCAATGCCGACGTCGTCGCCGGCAAGCTCGCCGAAGTGCTGAAGGCCGAAAAGCTGATGATGTTGACGAACACCCCGGGCGTGCTCGACAAGGCCGGCAAGCTGCTCACCGACCTGACGGCGCGCGAGATCGACGAGTTGTTCGCCGACGGCACGATCTCCGGCGGCATGCTGCCTAAGATCCAGTCGGCGCTCGACGCGGCGAAGAACGGCGTCAATACCGTGCACATCATCGACGGCCGCGTGCCGCATGCGATGCTGCTCGAGGTGCTGACGGAGCAGGCTTACGGCACGATGATCCGCTCGCGATAGCGAGCGATCATCGTGTGCAGCACGAACAGGATGGCACCCTCCCCAACCCCTCCCGCCGAGCAGGAGGGGCGGCCTTCTTCGAAGGCCCCACCGGTCTGGCTGTTCGATCTCGACGACACGCTGCACGACGCGAGCCATGCCGCATTCGGGCCGATGCACGCTGCCATCGGCGACTACATCGCCACACACCTCGGCATCGCCGGCGACGAAGCCGACGCGCTGCGCCGACGCTACTGGCTTCGCTACGGCGCAACGCTCCTGGGCGTGGTTCGTCATCACGGCGTTCGCGCCGCGCATTTTCTCGAAGAGACGCACCGGTTGCCCGGCCTCGAAGATCGCCTGCGCACCAGCCGACATGATCGAGCGGCGCTGAAGCGCCTGCATGGGCGCAAGTTCATTCTCACGAACGCGCCGCGCGCCTATGCGATGCGCGTGCTCGACACGCTTGGCCTGACCCGGCTATTCGACGGAATCGTCACGATCGACGACATGACGATGTTCGGTCAGCTCCGACCCAAGCCGGATGCGCGCATGCTGCGCCGCGTCGCCGTACAGCTCCGTGTTCTGCCGAGTCGCTGCGTTCTCGTCGAAGACACCCTGGTCCACCAGAAAGCGGCGCATCGGGTCGGCATGCGCGCGATCTGGATGCAGCGCTACCTCGGCGGGCGCTTTCGCGGCACCTTGCGCAACGAAACGAATGCGGGTTCGCAACGGGACGCAACAAGGCGCAGAAAGTACCTGAAGCCGGCCTACGTGTATGCCAAAATTGGCGCGCTTCGCCAGCTCACCTCCCGCCTCTGATGCCCCACTCGTCCGACCCGCCCGCTGGCGAAAGTGACGAAGCCGCGATCGAGGTCGAATCCGATCTGCCGGCCGAGGCGATGCAGCCTTCCGTCAAGTCGAAGGTCGCGGCCGAGATCGTCGCCCGCAAGAGGCCACGCCCCGGCGAGCGGCGGGTGCAGATCCTCGAGACGCTTGCGGCCATGCTTCAGGAGCCGGGCGCCGAGCGCATCACGACGGCGGCGCTCGCGGCCAAGCTCGAAGTCTCCGAGGCCGCGCTCTATCGCCACTTCGCGAGCAAGGCGCAGATGTTCGAAGGGCTGATCGAGTTCATCGAGCAAAGCGTCTTCACGCTCGTCAGCCAGATCGTCGAGCGCGAGACGAGCCCGGTCGCCCAGGTGCACAAGGTGATGCAGGTGCTGCTCCAGTTCGGCGAGAAGAACCCGGGCATGACGCGCGTCATGGTCGGCGACGCGCTGGTGTTCGAAAACGAGCGGCTGCTCGCGCGCATGAACCAGTTCTTCGACCGGATCGAGTCGCAGCTTCGGCAAAGCCTGCGCGCCCATGCCGAAGCGACGGGTTCGAACACGCCGACCGTCGATGCCAACGCCCAGGCGTCGGTGCTGACGTCGTTCGCCATCGGCCGCCTGCAGCGCTTCGCCCGCTCGGGCTTTCGCAAGCACCCCACCGAGCACCTCGACGTCGCCCTGCATCTGTTCGTCGGCTAGAACGGGGCGATGACGACGATCCTGGCCGGCGGCCAGCCCCTCACGTTGCTGGCCGAGAAGGCCGCGTTCCTCGCCGCCAGTCGCACCTTGCTCATCGCCGACGCGCACATCGGCAAGGCGGTGAGCTTTCGTGCCCTCGGCGTGCCGGTGCCGCGCGGCACGACCAGCGAGACGCTGGCCGGACTGACCGCGCTCGTCGGCCGCACCGGCGCCCGGCGCATCGTCTTCCTCGGCGACTTTCTTCATTCGGCGCGCGCTCATGCGCCGGCAACGCTGGCCGCCGTGTCCGGGTGGCGAGCGGCACACCCGACGCTCGAGCTCGTGCTGATCCGCGGCAATCACGACGACCGTGCCGGCGATCCGCCACGGCATCTCGATATCGGCGTGGTCGACGAACCGCTCGTCCAGGGGGGCCTCGCGTTGTGTCATCACCCGGCGCGCATCGCCGGCGCCTACGTGCTGGCCGGCCATCTGCATCCCTGCATCAGCCTCGGCGGCCGCGCCGGCGATCACCTGCGCCTGCCGTGCTTCTGGTTCGGCGACGATGTCGGCGTGCTGCCCGCGTTTGGCGCCTTCACCGGCATGCACCCGATTCGAGCCCGCGCCGGCGAACGCGTCTTCGCGGTCGCCGACGAGGTGGTCGCCTCGATGCCCGCGATCGCGGAGCGCTACGCAGCCTGACATGACTGCCCGCACGCCCACGGTGTTCACGGTCTCCGAGCGGCTTCAGTGGAGGCTTGGGAGCGAGCCGGCGCCGCCTGAGGCCGCCACTACACTGCTCGGCCATGCCCACGCCACTGCCGCTGCTATACCTGATCGAGCGCGTCGAAGCTCTGCTGGCACGCATCGAAGCCATCGTCCCGCATCCGTTGAGCGCGCCCGACTGGAGCGCGTCGACGGCGTTTCGCTATCGCAAGCGCGGCGGCTCGGGCGTGATCGAGCCGGTGCGCCACGTGGCGACGATTCGGCTGGGCTCGCTGGTCGAGGTCGGGCCGCAGAAGGAGCGACTGGTTCGCAATACCGAGCAATTCGTCGCCGGCCGGGCCGCCAACAACGTGCTGCTCACTGGCGCCCGCGGCACCGGCAAGAGCTCGCTGATCAAGGCCTGTCTCAACGAGTTCGCGCCGCGGGGTCTGCGCCTGATCGAGGTCGACAAGACCGATCTGGTCGACCTGCCTGACATCGTCGATCTCGTGGCCGAGCGGCCGGAGCGCTTCGTCGTCTTCTGCGACGATCTTTCGTTCGATGAAGGTGAGCCCGGCTACAAGGCGCTGAAGTCGATCCTCGACGGCTCGATTTCCGAGTCTTCCGAAAACGTGCTGATCTACGCGACCAGCAACCGGCGCCACCTGCTGCCCGAATACATGCAGGAGAACCTCAGCTATCGGCACACCGAAAACGGCGAAGTCCATCCCGGCGAAGTCGTCGAGGAAAAGATCTCGCTATCGGAGCGGTTCGGCCTGTGGGTGAGCTTTTATCCGTTCAGCCAGGACGAGTACCTCGCCATCACCGGTGAATGGCTGCGCGCTCACGGCGTCGGCGCCGAGGCGATCGCCGCGGCCCGCGCCGATGCGCTCGTCTGGGCGCTCGAACGCGGTTCGCGCTCGGGCCGGGTTGCCTTCCAGTTCGCCAGGGACTACGCCGGAAGGCACTCTGCGTGACGGCACCGGGCGTCGAGCCACGCCGGCCCGTCGACGTCGCGGTCGGCGTGCTGATCGATGCGGAGGGTCGTTTCCTGCTGACGTCGCGGCCCGAAGGCAAGGTCTACGCCGGCTATTGGGAATTTCCCGGCGGCAAGCTCGAGGCCGGCGAATCGGTCGAGCAGGCGTTGCATCGCGAGCTGCACGAAGAGCTCGGCGTCACGATCGGCGCGGTCGTGCCCTGGCGGGTGACGCTGATGGACTACGCGCACGCCCGCGTCCGCCTGCACTTCTGCAAGGTGCGTGAATGGCATGGCGGGCTCGAGATGCGCGAGGGCCAGCAGATGGCGTGGCAGAGCCTGCCGGTCGAAGTCGGGCCGGTGCTGCCGGGCACGCTGCCGGTACTCGGCTGGTTCGCCGCCGAGCAGGGCTTTGCCGGCGCGACGCATCGCGAATAGGGCGGCCACTACACTGACAAGATGAGCTGGCTCGACGACGTGAAGTGGGACGCGAATGGCCTCGTGCCCGTCATCGCGCAGGAGGTCGGCACGAACGACGTGCTGATGTTCGCGCACATGAACCGCGAAGCGCTGGCGCAGACCGCCGAGCTCGGCGAAGCCGTCTACTGGAGCCGCTCGCGCCAGCGTCTCTGGCACAAGGGCGAGGAGAGCGGCAACGTCCAGACGGTGCGCGAGCTGCGCCTCGACTGCGACAACGACGTCGTCCTACTCAAGGTAGAGCAGGCGAGCCGCACGCCGGGCGAGCCGAAGATTGCCTGTCACACCGGGCGGCGCTCGTGTTTTTTCCAGCGCTATCGCGACGGTGCGTGGGAGACGGTGGATCCGGTCTTGAAAGAGCCGGGGCTGATCTACAAGTAGCGGTGTATGGCAGACACTGAGGCCTCAAGCAACGACACACTGGCGCGCCTGGCGGCCGTCATCGTGTCACGCCGCGGCGGCGATCCGGCCACGAGCTATGTGGCGAGGCTCTTCGCCAAAGGCCCGGACGCGGTGCTGAAGAAGATCGGCGAGGAGGCGACCGAGGTCGTCCTGGCCTGCAAGGACGGCGACGCGAAAAAGGTCGTGGCCGAAGTGGCCGATCTCTGGTTTCACACGATGATCGCGCTGGCCCAGCACGGGCTCGCGCCCGTCGACGTGCTGGCCGAGCTGGAGCGGCGCGAAGGCCTGTCCGGGCTCGAGGAATTCGCGGCGCGCAAGATGACATCGAGAGAGGTGGACGGAACATGAACCAAGTCGTCGAGATCGATCCACGCCAGCAGTCGCTGAAGACGATCGGCCATATCAGCTATTTCCTGCACGCGGTCGTCGCCATCGGCGCTGTGCTGCCGGGTGCGCAGGGCAGCGTATTGCTGCTGCTCGTCGCCTTCTTCATCGACCTGTTCAAGCGCGACGAAGCGCGCGGCACCTGGCAGGAATCGCATTTCAGCTGGCGCATCCGCAGCGTCGTCTGGGCTGGCGTGCTCTACCTGGTGACGGCGCCGTTGTGGCTCGCCTTCCTCCTGCCAGGCTGGATCGCCTGGGCGCTGGTCTCGATCTGGTTCCTCTATCGCATCGTTCGCGGCTGGCTGAACCTGTCGCAGAACACGCCGATGCCGACCTGAGGCACGAAGATGACTCGCGATCCGACCTGCCTCTTCTGCCGCATCGTCGCCGGCGAGATTCCCAGCAAGAAGGTCCACGAGGACGACGACATCCTCGTCTTCCACGACATCGCGCCGTGGGCTCCGGTGCATGTGTTGATGATTCCCAAGCAGCACGTCGCCAGCTTCTACGACGTCGGCGAGGCGCACACCGCAATGCTCGGCCGCATGATGTCGCTGGCGCCCCAGCTGATGAAAAAGCTCGGTGTTACGAACGGCTTTCGTACCCTCGTCAATACCGGCGTCGACGGCCTCCAGGAGGTGCCTCACCTCCATGTGCACGTCATGGGCGGCCCGCGGCCATGGGCGAAGGGCTGACCTAGAATCGGTCGCAGTCCCTCAGTGGAGAAAAATCATGGGTTCCATCAGTATCTGGCACTGGCTGATCGTGTTGTTGATCGTGGTGCTGGTATTCGGCACGAAGAAGCTAAAGAACATCGGCGCCGATCTCGGCGGTGCCGTCAAGGGCTTCAAGGACGGGGTGCGCGACGGCACCGTTTCGCCGGCCGATCCGGCCTCGCCGACACAGCAGGTGGCTGCCAGCCGGGCGGTCGATCCGGGCACCGTCGACGTCGAAGCCAAGACGAAATCCTGATCGCCTGATCCGGCCTTTGCCTCGCATGTACGGACCGGCATCGCCATGATCGACCTCGGTTTCGACAAGCTCGCCCTGATCGGTGCGGTCGCGCTGATCGTCATCGGCCCGGAAAAGCTGCCACGCGTGGCGCGCACCGTCGGTACCTTGTTGGGCAAGGCGCAGCGTTACGTCGCCGATGTGAAGGCCGAGGTCAACCGCTCGATCGAGCTCGAAGATCTGAAGAAGATGAAGACCGAGTTCGAAGATGCCGCTCGCAATGTCGAGAAGACGGTCTCGTCGGAAATGCATCAGACGGCAGCCGATCTGAGCTCGTCGTGGCAGCCCTCGATCGACGATCTGTCGGCCAGCAGCGGGCGCCACGAAGGCCCGATGCCGGCGCCGCAATATCGGCACCCGAAGAAGAACTGGCGCCTCAAGCGGGGCGCCGTGCCGCAGTGGTACAAGCAGAAGGTCGGCATCCGCGGCAAGGCGCAGTCCGGCGCGGCGCGGGTCGCACGCTTCCGGCCGCCGCGCCCTTTCGCATGAGACCAGGCCTCACGCGCCCTGCGGTCGCTGCGCCCCGCGGGGTGCCGGCAGGGCGGAGCGCGGCCCGGCGGCTGGTCGGGCGATGAGCCTTTCGGGCAAAAATTCCGAAGACGAGCTGGCGGGCACCGAGCAACCCTTCGTTTCCCACCTCATCGAGCTGCGCGACCGGCTGATCCGCGCGCTCCTGGCCGTCGGCATCTGTTTCGGCGTGCTCTCGGTCTGGCCCGGCCCGAGCGGGCTCTACGACATTCTCGCGGCACCGCTCGTGGCGCACCTGCCGCATGGCTCGACGCTGATCGCGACCAACGTCATCTCGCCGTTCCTGGTGCCGCTGAAGATCACGCTGATGGCGGCCTTCATGGTGGCGTTGCCGGTGGTGCTGTACCAGCTGTGGGCGTTCGTCGCGCCTGGCCTGTACATGCACGAGAAAAAGCTCGTCCTGCCTCTCGTCGTCTCGAGCACGCTGTTGTTCTTCGCCGGCATCGCCTTCTGCTACTTCTTCGTCTTCGGCCGGGTCTTCACGTTCATCCAGGCGTTCGCGCCGAAGAGCGTCTCGGCGATGCCGGACATCGAGGCCTATCTCAGCTTCGTGCTGACGATGTTCATCGCCTTCGGCACGGCCTTCGAGGTGCCGATCGTCGTTGTCGTGCTGGCGCGCATCGGCCTCGTGAGCATCGACAAGCTGAAGAGCTTTCGCAGCTACTTCATCGTCCTGGCATTCATCATCGCCGCGATCCTGACCCCGCCCGACGTTGTCTCACAGCTCGCCCTCGCCATTCCGATGGTCCTGCTTTACGAGATCGGCATCTGGGCGGCACAAGTGTTCATCAAGCACACCCAGGCGCCCGCCGAAGAGAAGACGACGACGCCTTAGCGCGCGACGTTGCCGGGTTGCGAGCGAGGCCGCTGCGCCACTCGCACTCGCACGTCCATCGCCTCGGCGCCGCGCTGGACCCGGATCGTTGCCGATTCGCTCGGTTTCAGCGCCGCCACCGCGTTCAGCAACTGCGGCGTGTTGGTGACTCCGGTGCCGGCGATCTTCAGCACCACGTCACCGGGGCGCAGGCCCCCTTCGCTGGCCGGCCCGCTCTGCACCACGCCGGTGATGAGCACGCCCTCGGTCACCGAGAGACCGAGCGTCCTGGCGATCTCGGGGGTGAGATCGCGCGGCTCGACGCCGATCCAGCCGCGCGTCACATGGCCGTCCTTGATGAGACTTTCCATGACCTGACGCGCCGTGCTCACCGGGATCGCGAAGCCGATGCCGAGGCTGCCGCCGCTTTGCGAATAGATCGCCGTGTTGATGCCGAGCAGGTTGCCGTTGACATCGACGAGCGCGCCGCCGGAATTGCCCGGATTGATCGCCGCATCGGTCTGGATGAAGTTCTCGAAGGTGTTGATGCCGAGCGAATTGCGGCCGAGGGCGCTGACGATGCCCGAGGTGACGGTCAGACCGACGCCGAACGGGTTGCCGATGGCGAGCACGACGTCGCCGACCTGGAGGTGATCGACGTCGCCGAAGTCGATCACCGGGAGCTTGTCTAGATCGATTTTCAGTACCGCAATGTCGGACTCGGGATCGGCGCCGATCGTGCGCGCCCGGGCGCTGCGCCCGTCGCCGAGCGCGACCTCGACGTCGTCGGCGCCCTCGATGACGTGGTTGTTGGTGAGGAGGTAGCCGGCCGACGAGACGATGACACCCGAGCCGATCCCGAACTGGCGCTCTTCGGGCCGCTGCCGGGCCTGGTCGCCGAAAAAGAACCGGAACATCGGATCGTCGGTGCGGGGCCGTTGCACCGAGGCGCGGCTGGCGGTGATGCTGACGACGGCCGGCGAGGCTCGCCGAGCGGCCGGCGCGTAGCTCGTCGCCGCCGCGCCGGGGCCGATGAGCGAGACGGATTGCACCGGCGCCGGCAGCGGCACGAAGGCCGGGCTCACCGTCTCAATCGCGTCGGGGCCGCGGTGCAGCCATTGCGGCTTCAGCGTCGCGGTCACGAACAGCAACGCCACCGCGATGGTCACGGTTTGCGAGAAGAGGAGCCAGGCCTTGCGCATGAGAGGTCGTCGAGAAGTGCCGCATTATCGAATGGCGCGGACGACAATCAGGGCATGACTTCCGAGGCATTGCCGCCGCTGGCGATCACCATGGGCGATCCCTGCGGCATCGGTCCGGAGACCATCGCCCGGCTTTACGCAGCGGGCGAGGCGGCCGACGCCTTCGTGGTCGGCGATGCGGCGGTCATGCGCCGCGCCGTGGCGTCGATCGGCGGCCTGTTGCCGGTCGCTGTCATCGATACGCCCGCCGACGTCGCCGTCGTGCCGCCGCGTTGCATCGCCGTGCTGCAGGTCGATGGCCTGCCGAGCGATCTCCTCGAAGCGCCGATCGGGCGAATCGATGCGCGGGCCGGTGCCGCCGCCGCGGCGGCCATCGAGCGGGCCGTGCGGTTGGTGCAGGCGGGACAGGCCTCGGCGATCGTCACCGCGCCGATCCACAAGGAGGCGCTGGCCGCGGCGGGCATCGGCTATCCCGGCCACACCGAGATGCTGCAGGCCCTCGCCGCGAAGGCGGGCGTCTCGCCGCCGGTGCGCATGATGCTGGCCAACGACGAGCTGCGCACGGTGCTCGTGACGATCCACATGTCGCTGCGCCGGGCGATCGACGCCGTCACCTTCGAGGCGGTGCTCGAGACGCTGCGCATCGCCCACGCGGCGGCGGCCGCCTGGGGTCAGCTGCGGCCGCGTATCGGCGTCGCCGGGCTCAATCCGCATGCCGGCGAGGGCGGCTTGTTCGGCGACGAGGAGCAGCAGATCATCGCTCCGGCGATCGAGGCGGCACGCGCCGAAGGCATCGACGCCAGTGGTCCGTTCGCACCCGACACCGTCTTCATGCGGGCCCGAAACGCGGCCGGCCACCGCGGCGAGTTCGACATCGTAGTCGCCATGACGCACGACCACGGGCTCATTCCCGTCAAGTACCTGGGCGTCGAGCAGGGCGTCAACGTGACCCTCGGCCTGCCTTTCGTTCGCACCAGCCCGGACCATGGCACGGCGTTCGACATCGCCGGACGCGGCGTCGCCGATCCTTCGAGCCTGATGGCGGCCCTGCGCATGGCGCGCTCGCTCGCGCGCTGCGCTTCAGCGTGAGGTCTGCAGCACGGCGCGAATGAACGATCGCGAATGCGCTCCGAAATGCCCGAGCAGCGGCAGCATCGCTCGCTCGAGCGTCGCTCGCGCCGACGGATCCGACTTGGCCATTGCCGCGTAGAGGTCGAGATCGGGTTCGGTCACGCCGACGGTGTATGCCGGATCGGACGTATAGCGCGGCGGCAGTGCGGCGACAAGGGCCGCATCGATCGTGTCAGCCGCCTCGTACGCCTCTCGCGAGATCGTCTGCCGCAGCGACGCGTCGGTGTAGGGCTTGGCCGCCTCGGCGCCACCGCGGAGCGCGGTCAGAGCGGCGTCGTTCATGTTCTTGCGCAGCAGCGCCTGATACAACCAGTGCAGCTGGTAGTTCTCGAGCGCGAGATGGCGATTGGTGACGAGGGCGACGACGCGATCCTTGGCGGCATGCATGCCCGCGAGGTCGAGCGCGTTGATCCACATCATGCGCAGCGTTCCGGCACCTGGAAGGACGCGGGCGTGATATGGCTGGGTCAGGTCCTGCACGTAGTGCAAGGCCCAGCCGGCGAAGCGCCAGCCCCAGTACGGGTGGCCGCTGCGAAACGCCTCGGCTGCCAGCGATCGCCACAAGTGGACGCGGTACTCCGGATAGGTGCGACGAAGAAAGGGCGCTGCGGCGTAGACGATCTTCGCCTCGTGGAAAAAGCCCATGTGCATCGGTGCCTGACTGGAGAACGCGACGGCAGGGTTGCCGAAGGGCTGCTTGCCGAATCCGTAGGCGTTGCCGAAGGTCGTCGCGTCGTCGTTCCACAGGCCGATGTCGAGACCGTAGTCGGGCTCGTCGGAGGCGCTGGCGATGATGTCGATGACCGGTACGGGCTCGCCCTCGAGCAGGGCAACGAAGGTGTCGAGCCGCGACGACTCGCTGTGCTCGAAGGTGGTTACCGCCGATGCGGGCAGACGCAGCCGGCCTTGCCGCGCCGCACCGGGCGGCAGTTGCAGGTAGAGCGCGAACCGGGCACGCGGGCTGATGCGTGTTGCGGCGACGAAGCGGGCGAGCAAATCGCCTGCCGCGCCCTCGCTTCGAAACGCAAGAGCGTCGGGCCGCGGCGGGTAGGTGGGAACGTTGCGTCGTGCCCAGGCCTCTTCCTGCGTCAGCACGGCGGCGATTCCGTGGGCATCGGCGGCCAGAAACGACTGCAGGCTTTCCGCGGCCACCGGCGGCAGCGCCCTCAACTCGGCCATCGGCGCCAGCGCCGGCCAGGTGCCGAGCGCGTGATTGTTCCAGGCGCTGGCCGGCCCCGCAGCCCAGGCCAGTACGGCGAATGCGGCCGCTCGGGCGAGCGGGTTCAATGCTTGGTCGGCGTGTTCAGCTCGGCGAGCTGCTTACGCGCGCGCTGCGTGGCGCGCTCCATGAGGTACGCGCTCTCGACGGCGCGAAAGCGCCCGGTCTCGCACATGCGAGCCAGCATGCGCGAGGTCATCGAGATCGTTTCCTGATGCTTGCCACCGCGTGTGAACACGAAAAAGCTGCGCCCCGAGCTGACGTGTGCCAAGCGCACCTTCTGCCACTCTTCCTTCAGATGCATCTGGTAGGCAAAGCCGAGCTTGATGTGGTCGATCAGCTGCGGGCCGCGTGTCGGCTCGCCGGGCTCGCCTGACTCCGACGTCGTCGGCCCGAGCTGCGCTTCGGCGCCCCTGGCGTCGATCGCCGCCGCGACCGTCGGCGTTGCCGGCTCGGCGGGCTGCTCCTCGGCGTCGATCTCGATGTCGACGTTGCCGGCGTCGACCTTGCCCGACCAGTCGACCGCCGCCTCGGCGACGAAGCCGACCCGCTCAGCCTCCTCGGGCGTGAAGCGCCGCTCGATCACCTCGGGCGCGATGTCCTGTACCGGCTCGCCGCGGCCCTGGGTGTCGCCGACCGGCACCGGAATCGCGAAGATCGCCTCCAGGCGTTTGACCATCATGTTGTGGTCGAGCTCGGACAGGGGCTGGCCCTTCAGCGATTCGGCGTGCGCCGGCAGCAGCTTGCCGAAGAATTCCTTTTGCGCGGCCTCCGGCCAGCCGATCAGCTTCATGCCTTCGTTGAGGTCCCGCATCAGCGGCGGCAG
>JBDTIO010000324.1:0-14403 GCA_039936375.1 Caldimonas sp.
TTTCGCATCACCGGTCTCTCGCCCGAAACTTTCCGGCCCCTGTTCGACCTCCCCGACGAGGCGCTCGAGCGCCTCGGTGCCCGCCGCGTCTTTGCCGACGAGCCGCGCCTGCCTTGCCGCGTCAGCGTCGCCCATGCCGAGGTCGGCGAAGAGATGCTGCTTCTCAACTACGCGCACCAGCCGGCGAACACGCCGTATCGCGCCAGCCATGCGATCTACGTGCGCAAGGTCGCCGATCGCGCGTTCGACACCGTCGACAGCGTGCCCGATGTGATCACCTCGCGGCTCGTCGCTGTGCGCGCCTTCGACGCCGGGCACATGATGATCGCGGCCGATGTCGGCGAAGGCGAAAGCACGCGGGAGCTGATCGAGGCCTTCCTGGCCGATCCGAAGGCGAGCTATCTGCAGCTCCACTACGCACGCCGCGGCTGCTACGCGGCGCGCGTCGAACGCGCCTGACGGAGCGGGCCCGATCTTTGCTGGTGGAAAGCTCCCCACACCACCGGAGATTTCCATGAGCGAGCTCGATGCCGACAAGCGCAACGCCATCGGCGGGCAGAACTTCGCGTTTGCGAAGCAGCGCAAGGAGCCGATCGAAAACGCCAGTCACGTGCGCAACGCGATCGCCCGCTTCAACCAGGTCGAAGGCGTCACCGACGACGAGCGCGACACGGCCTGGAAACACATCACCGCGGCGGCGAAGAAATTCGGCGTCGAGGTGAAGGAGAAGTCCTGGCGCGAGATCGGCAAGGCCTCTTCGGGCAAGCGCTGAGCCTCGAATTGCCGGGCTTTCGCCCTCTTATCGAGGTGCCGCCGCGCCGCCGACGGGTTGCAATGGAGGGCGATGCGAGCCCTGGCCGAGCAACTCTTCTTCGACGGCAATCGTCATCTCGTCGCGCGCGAATATCCCGACGCCGAGGCCTGCTTTCGTGAAGCGGTGTCGCTCGCGCCGGAGCTCGGCGCCCCCCACGCCAACCTGGCCTGGGTGCTCGCCCGCGCCGACGCGAACGACGAGGCCGAGGCCTGTTATGGCCGCGCCCTGCGCCTGGCGCCGGCCGACGTCCAGATCCATCTCAACTACGGCGCCTTTCTCGCGGCCCTGAACCGCTGTCGCGAAGCGGAGGCGATCTACGTTCGCGCGGTCGGGCTCGAGCCGAGCTCGGCGCCAGCCTGGTCGAACCTCGGCGCACTGTTTGCGCAGACCGGCCGCTTCGACGATGCCGAAGGCTGCTGCCGCATGAGCATGCGGCTCGATCCGACCTACCCCAAGGCGCACATCAATCTCGCCTACCTGTGCCTGCGCCAGAGCCGCTTCGAGGAAGGCTGGGAGCACTACGACTGGCGCACCTGGCAGAGCCCGCTCGCGCCACGCATCGACGGCCCGCGCTGGGCCGGCGAGCCTCTCGAGGGCAAAAGCCTGCTCATTGGCCACGAAGGCGGCTTCGGCGACGCGATCCAGTTCAGCCGCTACGTCGCGATGCTGAAGCGGCGAGGCGCGCAGCGCATCGCCCTCGTCTGCCCGCCGCCGCTGGAGCGCCTGTTCCAGTCGCTGGAAGGCATCGACGAGCTGCTCTCGTCGGACGAGCCGCTGCCGCGCTCGGGCTGGGACTACTGGACCTCGCTGATGAGCGCGCCCTATCACTGCAAGACGCGCGTCGATTCGATTCCCGCGACGTTGCCCTATCTGCATGCCGAGCCGTCGGCGATCGAGCGCTGGAAGGGACTGTTGCCGAGCCGGGGCGTGCGCGTCGGCCTGGCATGGAAGGGCAATCCGAAGTTCGAGAACGACGCGGCGCGCTCGATTCATTCGCTCGACCTTCTTGCTCCGCTCGGCCGCGTCGCCGGCGCCACCTTCGTCAGCCTGCAGATCGACCGTGTCGACAATGCTTTCGCGACGGCGCGAGACACCGTGCGGCTCGTCGAGCCGGCCTGCGGCGTCGAGAGCTTCGCCGAGACGGCGGCCCTGATCGCCAACCTCGATCTCGTGATCGCCGTCGACACCGCCGTCGCGCACCTGGCCGGCGCGATGGGCAAACCGTGCTGGATCCTGCTCGCCGACCAGATGACCGATTGGCGCTGGCTCGAGGGTCGCGAAGATTCGCCTTGGTATCCGCGAACGGTGCGCCTGTTCCGGCAGCAGACGCGCGGCGACTGGCGCTCGGTCGTGGCGCGTGTCAGCGGCGCGCTGGAGTCGTTCGTCGCCGAGCCAGCCCCTCAAGCTGAAGGCGGCCCCTTGGCCTCGAGAAAATCGCAAGCCAGGTTTGCCAGGGCACGGACGCCGACGACCAGGCAGCCTTCGTCGACGTAGAAGCGCGGCGAGTGGTTGGGCGCCGCTTTTTCCGGATTGCTGCCCTCGGGGACGACGCCGACGAAGATGAAGAGCCCGGGTACGACGCGCTGGAAGAAGGAGAAGTCCTCCGATCCCATCACCTTGTTGATCAGTTCGCACTTGCCCGGACCGGCGACGCGAACGAGCGTCGGCACCATGGTCTCGGTGAGGGCGGGATCGTTGATCGTCACCGGATAGTGCTTGTCGATGCACACCGTGCAGCCGGCGCGCGAGCCCTTGCTGATCGATTCGGCCAGGGTCGTGACTCGCTCGTGAATGTCGTCCTGCATCGCCTCGTCGAAGCTGCGGATGGTGCCGAGCATCTCGACCTTGTCGGGAATGATGTTCTGGCGCAGGCCGCCGCGGATCATGCCGATGGTCACCACCGCCGGCGCCTTGGTGATATCGACCTGCCGGCTGACGACCGTCTGCAGGCCGAGCACGACCTGGGCCGCCGTGACGATCGGGTCCACGCCGGACCAGGGCTGGGCACCATGCGTCTGGCTGCCGTGGACCGTGATCTTGAGCGTATCGGCGCTGGCCATGACCGGCCCCGGCCGGTAGCCGACCACGCCGACCGGCAGACGCGCCGTCACGTGCAGGCCGAAAATCGCCTGCGGTACCGGCTTCTCGAGCGCACCCTCGGCGATCATCATCTTGGCACCGCCCTCCTCGCCGGCCGGCGCCCCTTCCTCGGCCGGCTGGAAGATGAACTTCACCGAGCCGCGCAGCTGCGCGCGCAGGCCCGCGAGCACCTCGGCGACGCCCATCAGGATGGCCGTGTGCGTGTCGTGGCCGCAGGCATGCATGATGCCGACCGACTCGCCGTTCCAGGGCGCCTTCACCTTCGACGCGAACGGCACGTCGACCTCTTCGGCGACAGGTAGCGCGTCCATGTCGGCGCGCAAGGCCACGACCGGGCCGGGCAAGGCGCCGTTCAGCAGACCGACGATGCCGGTGTGGGCAACGCCGGTGCGCACCTCGTCGAGGCCGAGTTTCTTCAGGTGCTCGGCGACGATGCCCGAGGTACGGAACTCGCGGTTGCCGAGCTCCGGGTTGGCGTGGAAGTCGCGGCGCCAGGCGATGACGCGGGCTTCGACGCCTCGCGCCGCTTCGTCGATGAGGCTTGCGATCGAGCTCGCGGCAAGGGGACGGTCGGTCATGGGTGTCGCTTCCGGATAGGAGAAGCGAGCGCCTGACGTGGCACTCGCGCAAAAAGATTCTGGCACGGCGATGAAGAACCCCCCACGCTCACTGCGTTCGCTACCCCCGCGGGGGGTCAGCGCCCTTGGGGCGGCCCGGCGAGCGCTGACCTGTCACCATTGCCGCCGTGGAACGCCTGATCGCTCTCACGCACGGTGCGCCCGGCGCCGGCCTGCTCTTGCTGGCCATCGTCGTGATCAGCCTCGTCGGCCTGTTCGCGGCGCCGGCGCTGATCGAACGCAGCCTCTTTCGCCCTTATTGGCTGGTGCCGCGCAGCGAGTACGGCACGCTCGTCAGCAGCGGCTTCGTCCACGCCGACCTGTCGCATCTGCTCTTCAACGCACTGACCTTCTGGGCCTTCGCGTTCTCGCTCGAGCGGACCATCGGCACCTCGAGCTTTCTGGCGCTGTACGCGATCGGCCTGCTGGCCAGCGACGCCGGCACGTGGTTCAAGCATCGGCTCGACGCCGAGTACCGGACGCTCGGCGCCTCCGGTGCGATCCTGGCCGTGCTGTTCGCGTCGATCCTCTATTTCCCGGCCAGCTCGATCTTCATCCTGCCGATCCCGGTGCCGATTCCGGCGCCGCTGTTCGCCGTGGCCTACCTCGCTTACACGTACTACGCGGCGAACCGGTCAGGTTCGCGCATCAACCACGACGCCCATCTGTCCGGCGCCCTGGCCGGCATCGCCTACGTCGCGATCACCGACCCGGACGCGCTGCACCGCGCCTGGCAGCACTTCGCTGCCTGAGCGGCGAGCGGGTCACAGGTCGTCGATGTGCTCGACGAGCTTGCCGAGCCGCTCCAGCTCGACGGCCTGCTCGGCGAGACGGGCCTGCGCCTTCTCGAGCTCGACGTTCTGGGCGACGAGCCGGTCTTCGGTCTTGCCGCGGATCGCGTCGGAGCGGCGCACCTCGGCCTTCAGCTCCTCGACACCGTCTTCGATCTCGACGTACTGGGCCAGCTTTTCCTCCAGGCGGGCGATCTCGTCGGACTTGGTCGCGATGTGGCGCGCCAGCTGCGCCTCGCGCCGCTTGTACGAACGCACCTTCAGGCGCAGCAGCACGTACATGATGGAGACGCTGACCACCGTGATCGCCGTGATCAGCAGCAGGCCCCAGAGGATCTGGATGATCGCCTTGGTCTCGACGGCGTAGATCGCGATCTCGTTCAATTCACTGCCTTCCTGCCGCACGCGACCGGTGCCGCCCGACAATGCGTCGGGCCCCGGGCAGCGATTCTCCGTTTTTTCCCTCTGGCGCCGCGAGAGGCATCGCTGCACAGTGGCAACCGGGCTCCTGACGGAGAAGCGAACATGAAAACCTGGCTGTTGTCTCTCGGATTGTTCATCGGCGCCAGTGCGTGCGCGCAACCCGCGGTGCCGCAGATCGCCTTCGACTCCGTGGCCGACGCCGTCAAGCTGCCGAAAGACATGTACCTCGGCGAGGCCTCGGGTGTTGCCGTCAATTCGAAGGGCCACGTGTTCGTGTTCTCACGCGGCAACCCGACCGGGCCGGCCTACGCCGCGGCCGCCGCGCAGTTGCTCGAGTTCGACGCCGACGGCAACTTTCTGCGCGAGATTGGCAAGCAGCTCTATGCCTGGTCGTTCGCCCACACCGTGCGCATCGACCGCGACGACAACATCTGGGCCACCGACAAGGGCTCCGACCTCGTCGTAAAGTTCAGCCCCGAGGGCAAGGTGCTGATGGTGCTCGGCCGCAAGCAGGAAGCGTCCGAAGACACCGGGCCCGTCAAGCACCCGAAGCCGCCGGCACCGGCCGAAGACGGGCGCTTTCGCCAGGTGACCGACGTGACGTGGGATCCCGCCGGCAACATCTTCATCAGCGACGGCTACATCAACTCGCGCGTCGCCAAGGTCAGCAAGAACGGCACGTTGGTGAAGAGCTGGGGCGTGCGCGACGACAAGCCGGGCGAGTTCAACACGCCGCACAGCATCGCCTCCGATGCCCAGGGCAACATCTACGTCGCCGACCGCGCCAACCGCCGTATCCAGGTGTTCGACGGTGAAGGCAAAATCCTGCGCGCGATGACGATCGACGTGGCCTTCGACCACACCGTCAAGCCGGTGATCGGCAACGCGCTCGACCCGAACGCCACCTCAGGCACCTTCGCGCCCGGCGCGCCGTGGGCGATCTGCATCACGCCCGGCGCGAACCAGGTGCTCTACAGCTCCGACGCCTACCCGGGCCGCATCTACAAGATGACGCTCGATGGCAAGGTGCTCGGCACGATCGGCGGCCCGGGGCGCCAGCTCAAGCAGTTCGGCTGGATCACGAGATCGCCTGCCCGTCGGAAAACGTGCTCTACGTCGCCGAGCTGCTCAACTGGCGGGTGCAGAAGCTGCTCCTTCACCCGAACTGATTGCAAGGAGAACACGACGTGAGCTTTCCCATGACGCGCTTCGGCCGCACCGGCCTCACGGTGTCGCGCCTCGCCCTCGGCACCATGACCTTCGGCCTGCAGACCGACGAGGCCACGTCGCACCGCATCCTCGACAAGGCGGCCGACGGCGGCATCAACTTCCTCGACACCGCCGACGCCTACCCGCTCGGCGGCACCGTCGAAACGACCGGCCGCACCGAAGAGATCATCGGCCGCTGGCTGCAGGCGCAAGGGACCGCGGGCCGGCGCCGCTTCATCGTCGCCACCAAGGCCTACAACAAGGTCGGCCCGAATCCGTGGGACGTCGGCGCTTCGCGCAAGCACCTGCTCGACGCGATCGATGATTCGTTGCGCCGCCTGCAGACCGACCACGTCGATCTCTATCAGCTGCACATGGACGACCGCGACACGCCGCTCGACGAAAGCCTCGAGGCGCTCGACACGATCGTCCGCTCGGGCCGTGCCCGCTACATCGGCGTGTCGAACTTCTTCGCCTGGCGGATCGCCCGCGCGCTCGGCCGTTCCGAGGTGCTGCGCGTGGCGAAGTTCGTTTCGGTGCAGCCGCGCTACAGCCTGCTCTTTCGCGAGATCGAGCGCGAGATCCTGCCGCTTGCGGTCGAAGAAGGTCTGGCCGTCATTCCCTACAACCCGCTCGCCGGCGGCCTGCTCACCGGCAAGTACGACCCCGGTTCGAAGCCCACCGAGAACGCGCGCTTCACGCTCGGCACCTCGGGTGCGATGTACCAGGAGCGCTACTGGAACGAGCGCTCCTTCTCGACCGTAACGGCGCTGCAAAAGCTCGCCGCCGAGGCCGGCGTCCCTCTGGCGACCCTGGCGGTTGCCTGGGTCATGGCCAACCCGACGATCACCGCGCCGCTGCTCGGTGCCAGCCGCCCCGAGCAGCTCGACGCGACGATCGCCGCCGCCGAATACAAGCTCGACCTGGCCTTGAAGCAGAGGCTCGACGAGCTGACGGCGGAGTACCGCAAGGGCGATGCGCCGCGCTGACGCTCCCGTCGCCGCGCCCGACGCAGCGACGCCGTCACGAAATGAACCGCTCTTCAGAGCCTGACGCCGACGGCGATGGCACGGCCGTTTCAGGCGCGAGCGAAATGCGAAAGGAGTTGTGCGGCCAGCTCGTCGGGCTTTTCTTCCGGCACGAAGTGGCCGCTGTCAGCGATCACGACGCCGGTCACGTCGTCGGCGATCTCGCGCAGCGACGCCTCCGGCTCGCCGCCGCGGCCGCGCGACTCGGCGCGTGCGCCGCCGACCGCGAGCACTGGCATCCGCAGACGAAACCCCGATGCGAGCAGCGCCTGGTTGTCGGCTGTATCGCGCGGGATATTTCGGTAATAGGCGAAGCCGGCGCGCAGCGCGCCGGGCTGCGTGTAGGTGCGCAGGTACTCGTCGATGTCGGCCGCCGCGAAGGCGTCGGGCTGCCACGAGAACGACCGGTAGAACCACGTCAGGTAGACGCGCTCGCGGCCCTGCACGAGCACTTCGGGCAGCTCGGGCGTCATGTGGAACGCGTGGTGCCAGCGCTTGCCGCCTTGCGAGACGTCGGGGCCGAGGCCGGGTACGGTGACGTCGACGATCGTCAGCGTACGAATCGCCTCGGCATGCGCCGCCGCCAGCGCGAAGGCCACCGGGCCGCCCCAGTCGTGGCCGACCAAGTGCCAGCGCGCGAGGCCGAGCGTCTCGGCAAGCAGATGCCAGAGGTCTTCCGCGACGCGCTTCTTGTCGTAGCCGTCGGACGGCCGCGAGCTGTCGCCGAGGCCGCGCAGATCCGGCGCGATCACCCGGTACTGCGCCGCGAGCGATGGCATCACCTTGCGCCATTCGTACCAGGTCGAGGGCCAGCCGTGCAGCAGCACCACCGGCTCGCCCGTGCCCGCCGTGACGTAGTGGATCATTTCGTCGCCGACGCTGGCATGGTGGTGTTCGATATGCATCGCGGGCGATGGCTCCGTTGGTCGATTTCGATCCTAGCGCGCGGCTACGTCTGCGCCGCCGCCTGCTCCATCTCCTTCAGCATCCGCGCCAGTCGATCCTTGAGCTTCTCGGTGCTGAGCTTCTCGCGGAAGCGCTCCACCATCAACGGCAGCGCGAACGGGCTCGGGACGGCGAGCTCGACGAAGACGACGCGCTGCTGCCGCATGCGCTTCAGCACCTCCTTCAGCCGCCGGATGTCGAGCTCCTGGCTCAGCACTTCGCTCTCGGCCTGGCTGAGCAGCATGTTGTTCTCGTCGTACTTGCGAAACACCTCGTAGAAGAGCTTGCTCGAGGCCTGGAGCTGGCGCGCACTCTTCGGCTGGCAGGGATAGCCCTGGCTGATGAGCCCGCTCACGCGCGCGATCTCGCGAAAGCGCCGGCGCGCCAGCTCGCTCGAGTTCAGGCTCTGCAGCACGTCGTGCAGCAGGTCGCCTTCTTCGAAGAGGCTCTGGTCGACCAGCGGCGTCGGGTCGATCGGCTTGGCGCTCAGCAGCTCGAGGCCATAGTCGTTGATGACGATGCTGAAAGTGTTGGGCTCGTTCTTCGAAAGCCGCCAGGCGAGCAGGCTGCCCAGGCCGATGTGCGCGTTGCGGCCGGCAAACGGGTGGAGGAAGAGATGCTGGCCTTCGCGCGAGTCGAGCTTTTCGACCAGCAGCGTCTTCGGCGTCGGAATGCGCGATAGCAGCGCCTGCGTCTCGAGCATCGGCCGCGCCGCTTCCATCTCGGGCTCGAAGAAATCGCCCTGCGCGGCGTCGGCCAGCACCTCCATCACCGAATCGGCGAGTTCGCTCGAGAGCGGCATCTTGGCGCCAGCCCAGCTGATCATCGCTGCCTTCTTGCCGTCGGCACGCTTGACGTAGGCCGTCATCTCTTCGGCGCGCACGAACTCGAGGGTGCGGCCGGCGAAGACGAAGCAGTCGCCCTTTCGCAGCCGCGCCACGAAGCCTTCTTCGACCACGCCGATGCGGCCACCGGTGAGGTACTTCACCTGCATCGACGAGTCGCTGACGATGGTGCCGACGTTGAGCTTGTGCCGGCGCGCGATCATCCGGTCCGGCACCCGGTAGACGCCCTGGATATCCTCGACGACGCGGTGATATTCCGGATAGGCGTGCAGGCTCGAGCCGCCCTTGACGACGAAGTCGAGCGCCCACTGGAACTCGGCACGCGCGAGCTTGCGATAGGCCCAGGCGCCCTTCACTTCCTCGAACAGCTCGTCGTCGCGAAATCCGCCGCCGAGCGCAACGGTGACGAGGTGCTGCACGAGCACGTCGAACGGCTTGTCGGGCGTGGCGCGCTTCTCGATGTGGCCGGCCAGCGCCGCGCGGCGCGCCGCCGCCGCTTCGACCAGCTCGAGGGTGTTGGTCGGCACGAGCGTGATGCGACTGGCCCGGCCCGGCGCGTGGCCGCTGCGCCCGGCGCGCTGCAACAGGCGGGCGACGCCTTTCGCCGAGCCGATCTGCAGAACGCGCTCGACCGGCAGGAAGTCGACGCCGAGGTCGAGCGAGGAGGTCGCAACCACGGCCTTGAGTCGCCCTTCCTTCAGGCCGAGCTCGACCCAGTCGCGCGTCTCCTTGTCGAGCGAACCGTGATGCAGCGCGACGAGCCCCGCCCACTCCGGTTTTGCCTCGAGGATGAGCTGGTACCAGGCCTCGGCCTGCGAGCGCATGTTGACGAAGACGAGCGTCGTCGACGAGCGCTCGATCTCGTCCACCACGGGCTGCTGCATCTGCTTGCCGAGATGGCCGCCCCACGAGAAGCGGCCCGGGTTCACCGGCAGCAAGGTGTCGATGACGAGGTCCTTCTCGAGCTTGCCGCGAACGGAGCAGCCTCGTTCGTGGCCGAGCAGCACCTGCATCGCTTCGGCGAGATTGCCGAGCGTCGCCGACAGGCCCCAGACGACGAGCTTGGGGTTCCAGTGCCTGAGTCGCGCCAGCGCCAGCTGCACCTGCACGCCGCGCTTGCTGCCCATGAGCTCATGCCACTCGTCGACGATCACGGTGTGGATCGCGGCAAGCTCGTCCTTCGCGTTCTCGCGCGTCAGCATGAGCGAGACCGATTCCGGCGTGGTGACGAGCGCCGTGGGGAAACGCCGGTCCTGCCTGGCCCGCTCGGCCGAAGGCGTGTCACCGGTGCGGATGCCGACCGACCACGACATCTCGAGATCGTCGACCGGCGCCTTGATCGCCCGCGCCGAATCGGCGGCGAGCGCGCGCATCGGCGTGAGCCAGAGCACGCCGAGCGGCGGCCCGTGCGCGCCGTGCGCCGGCACGCCGAGCGCGGCGGCGCGCGCCAGAGCGCCGAACCAGACGGCGTAGGTCTTGCCGGAGCCGGTGGTGGCATGGAGCAGGCCGCTCTCGCCTTCGGCCATCGCCGCCCAGACCTCGCGCTGAAAGGGGAACGGCTGCCAGCCGCGGCCGGCGAACCAGGCTTCGGCCGGCGGGAATCTCTCGGTCACGGCGGCACGGTAGCAGACAAGGTGCTCAATCGCTGGCGATCCAGCCCTCGACCGGATCGATCCCTTGCGGCAGGCCGAAGCCGGCGCGGCAGGAGGCGCGCGCCGCCTGCACGAGGCAGAGCACGGCGTCGAGATGGTCGCCGCTGGCGTCGGCGACGAGCGAGCGGCGCATCGCGGCATCGAGACGCAGCAACGCGCCTCCTTCGCTCGGGGCCCGCGACTCGAGCGCAGCGACGATCGCTTCGCGCGCCCCGGCGCGGTTGGGAAGGTCGTGGTTCTTGTACGAGCGGCGCGCGATGAGCGCGTGCGCGAGCCGGCGCGGATAGCCCTCAAGCGCGACGCGTGTCGTGTCGCCGGCATGCAGGCCCGGCAACGTCACGCCGGCGCGAATCAGCCGCGGCACGCCTTCGTAGTACATGAAGGCGACCGGCACGTAGCGTGTCTGCAGCGGGCTGGTCGACGAAACGACCGACGCCCGGTCGGTGTGCCGATGCAGCAATCGCGTTCCGGGCGGGCGGTCGTTGCCCCATGCATCGATCATGGCGCGCCAGGCCATCCGCGTCGGGCAGCGCGCATGCACCGCGGCAATCACTTCGGTGCAAGTCGCGCCGAGCCCGTTCGCATCGACGAACTCGCGCGGCAGGCCGAACGGGAAATCGAAAGCGCCCAGCCACGGGCCGGTCGTGGCGAGCCAGTCGTCGAAGCGGTCGAGCGTGGTCAACGCCTTGATCGCATCGACGCGCAGACGCTCGCCTTCGAGCGCGCCGATCGCCACCGTCACCGGCTTCTTCTTCGACGGGTTGCAGGTGAAATCGACGCCGGCGAGCATCACCCCGTCAGCCCAGGGCCAGCGCCGCGACGCCGCCGGCAATGCAGGCCGCGCCGACGATGCGCAGCGAGCGAGCGCCTTCGCCGAGCAGGCGGCCACCGATCAGCGCGGCGAACAGCATCGAGACCTCGCGCGCCGGCGCCACATGGCTGAGCGGTGCCAGGCGCATCGCGTACAGCACCGGCACGTAGCCGAGCGGCCCGAGCACGGCCACCACCAGCGCCGAGCGCCATTGCGCCCGCCAAGCGTCGCCGAAGCCGCGCCGGTCGCGCAGCGCGGCGGGCAGCAGGAAGGGAACGCGAAACAGGTTGCCGATGTAGTCGACGAGGATCGGCGAGAGCAGAAGCATCTTGACCGCATAGCCGTCGATCAGCGTATAGCCGGCAATGAGCGCCCCGGTCGCGGCGCCCCAGCCGAGGCCGGCGCGAACGCGTTGTCGTTGCACCGGATCGTGGGCCTTGGCCCACAGGCCGAGGCCGCCGGCGATGAAGAAGACGCCGACGGCCACAGCGGCCACGCCGAGCGCCGCGGTGAGGCTCATCGTTTCGCCGAACCAGGCGAGCGCGCCGAGCGTCGCGAGCAGCGGCCCGGTGCCGCGCGCCACCGGGTAGACGATCGTCAGGTCGGAGAGCCGGTAGCCGCGCAGCAGGGTCGTGAAATAGGCGACGTGAACGATCGCGCTGACGAGGAGCACCGACCATTGGAGCGTGCCCCAGAGCGGCACCGCATCCCACGCCGCCCAGGCGCCGAGCGGCGCCCAGATGACGACGAGAAAAAGCGCAGCGATGAGCGCGAAGCGGGCGTCGCCGCCGGTCTTCTTGGCGACCACGTTCCACAGCGCATGCATCAGGGCGGCGGCTATGACGAGGCCGAGGGCAGTGGCCGACATGAACGGGCATTGTCGCCAGACGCAGGCGCCGCTGTCGCCATGGCGTCGCGCTACAGTCGTCGCATGAACAGGCGATGCTGGCGATGAATCCGGTCCTTGTCGAAGCGCTGCGCGGCGCGACCCGCGAATCGGCCCATCGCGGCGCGATCGCCGTGCTCGATGCCGACGGCGCCGTGGTCGCGGCGATCGGCGACATCGAACGGCCGATCTTCCCGCGCTCTGCAGTCAAAGTGCTACAGGCGCTGCCGCTGATCGAAAGCGGTGCCGCGGAGCAGCTCGGCCTCGACGACGAAGAGCTCGCAATCGCCTGCGCTTCGCACAACGGCGAGCCGGCGCACACCGCGGTCGTCGCTCGCATGCTCGGCAAGGCGGGCCTCGACGTCGGCGCGCTCGAATGCGGAACGCATTGGCCACGCCCAGAGACGATCCTTCGCGCGATGGCCGCCCGGGGCGAGATGCCGAGCGCCTTGCACAACAACTGCTCGGGCAAGCACGCCGGGTTTCTATGCGTCGCGTGCCGACTTGCCGCTGGCGCCGACCTGCGCCGATTCACCGAAGGCTACGTCGGGCCAGCGCATCCGGTGATGCGGACGATCACCGCATCGCTGCAGGCGGCGACCGGATTCGATCTCGAGCAGGCGCCGCGCGGCACCGACGGCTGCTCGATTCCCACCTTCGCGATCCCGCTGCGCCACCTTGCCCAGGCCTTCGCGCGGGTCGGCACCGGCATCGGACTCGCGGCGGGACATGCGCACGCGGCGAAGCGCCTGCGTCAGGCGGTCGCCCGACAGCCGTTCATGGTCGCCGGCAGCGACCGCTTCGACACCCAGGTGATGGAGCGGCTCGGCGAGCGGGTCTTCTGCAAGGTCGGCGCCGAAGGCGTGTTCTGCGCCGCGCTGCCGGAGCGCGGGCTCGGCGTCGCGCTCAAGGTCGACGACGGCAACAACGCCCGCGCCGCCGAGGTGGCGATGGCCGCCGTGATCGAAGCCTTCGTTGCGCTCGACGACTCCGACGCTTCCTTCATGCGCAAACTCAGCGACGTGACGCTGCGCAACTGGAACGGCATCGAGGTCGGCGCCTTGCGCACCGACGTGGCGTTGCGCAAGGCTTTGGGCCGAGCCTAGACGCACCGCGTGTCCGGCACGGCACGGTCGAGCCGCGCGCAATCCTGGCTGAACTTCGGGTGCAGTCGGAAGACCTCAGGCGAGCGGCCCCGGCACCGAGCCGTGATGCAAGGCCAGCAGCGCCTCGAGCGAGGCCATCGTGTCGGCTTCATGCAGCGGCTTGTCGTCGCGGATGCGCAGCATGCGCGGAAAGCGCACCGCGATGCCGCTCTTGTGCCGCTTGCTGCGGTTGATGCCCTCGAAGCCGAGCTCGAAGACGAGGCTGGGCCTGACGCTGCGCACCGGCCCGAACCTCTCGAGCGTCGTGCTGCGGATGGTGCGGTCGACGACCTTGAACTCCTCGTCGGTGAGACCGGAATAAGCCTTGGCGAAAGCAACGAGCTGCAGCGCGTCGGGTTCGGGGGGCAGACGCTTGGCGATCACCTCGACCGCCGCTTCCGCCTCGGCGGCATCGCGTGGCGTGCGGTTCCAGACAGCGAAGGTGTAGTCGGTGTAGACGCTGGCACGCCGGCCGTGGCCGGCCTGTGCGTAGACGAGGACGCAGTCGACGCTGAGCGGATCGATCTTCCATTTCCACCAGGTGCCGCCGGCAAGATCGTCCTGCTTGCGGCGGCCTGTGCCGTAGCGCGCCCGCCGGTGCTTGAGCATGAAGCCCTCGACGCCGCGCTCGCGCGATTCGTGGCGCAACTCGGCGAGCGCCTGCCAAGAATCGCGCGTCTCGATCAGCGAGAGATGAAGGCCCGGCTGCTCGCCGATGAGGCCTTCGAGCAGTTCGCGCCGTTCCGATTGCGGCCGCTCACGCAGGTCGACGCCGCCGAGCTCGAGCACGTCGTAGGCGATGAAGCCGACCGGCGCATCGGCCAGCACCTTCTTCGTCAGCGTCTTGCGGCCGATGCGCTGCTGCAGCAGGTTGAAGGACGCGACCTTGTCGTCCTTCCAGACGACGATCTCGCCGTCGAGCACGGTGCCGTTAGGCAGCGACGCCGCGGCGGCGACGATCTCGGGAAAGCGCTCGGTCACGAGCTCTTCGCCGCGCGACCAGATCCAGGCCTGCGAGGCGCGCTTGACGACCTGCGCGCGGATGCCGTCGTACTTCCACTCGATGATCCAGTCGGCAGGCGTGCCCAGCCTGGCCTCGAAGTCGGCGGCCACGAGATCGAGCTGGTGCGAGAGGAA
>JBDTIO010000325.1:0-4533 GCA_039936375.1 Caldimonas sp.
CCGAACGAGAGGCCTTCGTCGACGGCGCGATGCACCGCTTCCTCGACCGCCGGATGACGATGGCCGAGGATCATCGGCCCCCAGGAGCCGATGTAGTCGATGAAGCGATTGCCCTCGGCGTCGAAGATGTAGGGGCCTTGCGCCCGGGCGATGAAGCGAGGCGTGCCGCCGACCGCACGAAAGGCGCGCACGGGCGAGTTGACGCCGCCGGGAATGACGCGCCTGGCCCGTTCGAAGAGCTGCGCGTTGTTCATGTTTCGCGCCCGAGATGTCGCGCGGCGTTCATCGCGCCGTTAGTGAATGTGACGGGGATTCTTCGGCGCCGAGCTTGCTTCGGCGTCGCCATCGGCATCTGCTTCGGTCGATTCGCCTTCCTCGTCTTCGGGCAGTGCCCAGAAGAATCGGTCGGGAATGACGTTGCCCATGCCCGGCCGAAAGCCGGCATCGAGCGCCTGGTCGAGGAAGGCGAGGGCCTCGCCGACGGCCGCGTGCAGCTCGACGCCGGTGGCCAGCAGAGCAGCCAGGCCGGCTGCCAGCGTCTCGCCGGCTCCGACGAAGGTGGTCTCGAAGCGCTCGAACTTCTCGCCGGTGATGGCACCTTGCGGCGAGGCGAGAACGTTGTCGAGGAATTGATCGGGCAAGGCGATGCTCGTGACCAGGACATAGCGCGTGCCGTGCTTGTTGGCGGCGACGGCCAGCTCGCGCGACGAAGGCGGCCGTTCGCCCTCCCAATCCGGCAGCAGGAAATCGGTCAGCGTCTGATGGCTGCCGACGAGCACTTCGGTTTGCGGCAGCACGAGATCGCGAAAGGCTTCCAGATAGGACTGCTGCTCGTCCTCTTCGACGAATGCGAGGTTGGGCAGATAGGCCACCAGCGGAACATCGGGATAGTCGGCCAGGATCTCGGCGACCGCGCTGACGCCTTCGGTCGAGCCCAGAAAGCCGACCTTCCAGGCCGCGATCGTCACGTCCTCGAGCACGTTCCTTGCCTGCATGGCGATGACATCGCCCTCGATCGGATGGTGATCGAAGATCTCGGCCGTATCGCGCATGAGGATGCTGGTGATGACAGGCAGCGCGTGAGCGCCCATCGCCGCGATCGTCGCGACGTCGCCTGCAGAGCCACCGGCGCCGCTCGGATCGGCGACGTTGAAGCTCATCACGCAGGCTGGGGCGGGCTGCTCGGCGGGGTTGGGGGCATCGGCCTCGGTGGCCGGAGAGATGGCGGTCATGGGATGCTTGAAAGCGGCGAGGAGAGCCGTTCGCGAAGGCCCGGTCAGACCTCTAGCCGAACGTGAAGAATGTTGCGTATGTACCTACACAGCCTCGCTTTTCCTCGGAGGCACGTGTCTACAATCTCGCTGCATTGTAGTGAAGGCACTGAGTGACCGTGAGCGAGCCGACGACCTGGATGTGCCTGATCTGCGGATGGATTTACGACGAAGCGGCCGGAGACCCTGAACACGGCCTCGCCGCCGGCACCGTGTGGGCCGACGTGCCGATGAACTGGACCTGTCCGGAATGCGGCGCTCGCAAAGAAGACTTCGAAATGGTGCAAATCTGAGCGCGATCCCGTCGCGCACCCCTGAAAAGAGTCGACGAGGAGAACGCTAGGTGACGAACGCGGCTCAAGCCGATCCCGCCGGACTCAAGGTGCTCGTCATCGACGACAGCAACACCATTCGTCGCAGCGCCGAGATTTTCCTGAAGCAGGGCGGCTACGAGGTCTTGCTGGCCGAAGACGGATTCGATGCCCTCTCGAAGGTCAACGATCACGATCCTGACCTCATCTTCTGCGACATCCTGATGCCTCGCCTCGACGGCTACCAGACCTGCGCAATCATCAAGCGCAACCAGAAATTCGCCACGGTGCCGATCATCATGCTGTCGTCGAAGGACGGCCTGTTCGACAAGGCCCGGGGCCGCATGGTCGGCTCGGAGGACTACCTGACCAAGCCGTTCACCAAAGATCAGTTGCTGCGGGCCGTGCAGCAGCATCGGCGCGCGGCGTGATGCGCGGCGCCCGCTGCGCCGCCGTTGCGCTCTAAGAAAGCTCTTGCCATGCCGATCCAGAAGATCCTGCTCGTCGATGATTCGAAGACCGAGCTGCATCACCTCTCCGAGCTGCTCGGCAAGCGGGGCTTCGAGGTGCGCACGGCCGAGAACGGCGAAGACGCGATGAAGCGCCTCGGCGAGGAAAAGCCCGACCTGATCCTGATGGATGTCGTCATGCCCGGGCAGAACGGCTTTCAGCTGACGCGGGCGATCACCCGCGATCCGCGCTTTTCGAACGTGCCGGTCATCATGTGCACGAGCAAGAACCAGGAAACCGACAAGGTCTGGGGCATGCGCCAGGGCGCCCGTGACTACATCGTCAAGCCGGTCGATCCGACCGAGTTGATGGCCAAGATCCGCGCCTTCGACTGAACGGGCCCTTGTGAATGGCAAACAAGCAGGCCCTGCGCGATCTCCAGACCCGGCTCGCCGACCGCCTCCAGGCCGCTCGCACGGAGCCGATCGGCCAGTCGTGGCTGGCGGTGGAGTGCGGCGCGCGAGGCTTTCTCTTTCCCTTGCGCGATGCCGGTGAGATATTCGCGATGGCGCCGATGCTCCACGTGCCGCACAGCCATCGCTGGTTTCTCGGCGTCTCGAATCTGCGCGGTCACCTGCACGGCGTCGTCGATCTGGCCGGTTTTCTCGGCGTGAAGACGATTGAGGCCGGCCGCGACCAGGCGCGCTTCGTCGGCTTCAACCAGTCGTTCGACATCAACTGCGTGCTGCTCGTCGATCGACTGTCGGGATTGCGCGGCGAAGACGAGCTGACGCGCGACACGGAAGAAGGCGGCGCGCGCCCCGCGTTCGCTGGCGCGCGATATCGCGATGCATCGGCTCGCGTCTGGCAGGAGCTGAATCTCGCCGAGCTTGCCGGCGACGAGTCGTTCCTGAGGATCGTCGGCTAGATGACTCGGCAACCTGAGAGGGCCATATGAGCTTCGTGAACAAGATCAAGGGTTGGGGCCAGAAAGGTTCGGCGCCGGAGCGCGGCGCGCTCGACGACGACGCGGCTTTCGCCGACGCGTTTCCCGAGGGCAGCGGCGCCGTGATCGCCGCCAGCGACCTGCCTCTCGCCGACGTCGAGGCGGCCGCCGCCTTCGACGTTCCGCCGAGCGTGGCCAACGATTCGCACCAAGCCGGCTCGATCATTTCAGAGGCCATGCCGTCGGAGACCGCCGATTTCATCGAGACCCGGCTGCAAGGTGCCGACACCGGCGCCGCACCGCTCGGCTCGGGCCTGCCGCTGATCGGCAAGCGTTCGCCCGGAGAGCAGCAAGGCATTCTGGTGCTCTTGCTCGGCGTCGGCCTGGTCGGCCTTGTCGTGCTGACGATCTACTCCTTCGTTTCGGCCAGCCGCGGTTCGGCCGAGGTGGCTGCCACCGGTCAGGCGCTGATGCAATCGCAGCGCCTGGCCAAGTCGGTGTCGCAAGCGCTGATCGGCAGCGCCGCCGCCTTTCCCGAAGTCAAGGACAGCGTCGAGGTTCTGGCGAGCAACGTGCACAGCCTGAAGACGGGTGAGGGCTCGGTGCCTGCGGTTCCTTCGGACGTGCTGGGCGCGCTCGACGCGGTGCTGCCGCTGGTCGATCGGGCCGAGAAAAACGCCGGCGTCGTTCTGGCGCAGCAGAAGGCACTCACCGATATCGGCGAGTCGCTGCGCGCCATCAACCGTCAGTCGTTCGAGCTGCTCGAAGCGTCGGAGGCGATTCTTTCGCTCAAGCTGCAACGCGAGGCCAGCCCGGTCGAAGTGTCCACACTCGGCCAGCTCGTGATGCTGACGCAGCGCATCGGCAAGTCGGCCAACGAGTTCCTGACCGGCGAAGGTGTCAATCCCGAGGCCGTGTTCCTGCTTGGCAAGGACCTGAATTCGTTCAGTGACCTCAACAAGGCGCTGCTCGATGGCAACTCGCAGATGGGCCTGCCCGGCACACGCGACCCGCAGATCCGCGAACGCCTGATCGCCTTGTCCAAGACCTATCAGGAAACGAAGTCACGGGGCGGCGTCATTCTCGACAACCTGGCCGGACTCAATTCGGCGCGCGAGGCGCAGAACGCCATCGTCAGCGACAGCGAACCGCTGCGAAAGAATCTCGAGGCGGTGCAGGACAAGCTGAGCGGCGAGTCGGGGTTGACGGGCGGAATCCTGCTGCTGCTGGTTCTTTCGGCCGCCCTCGTCCTTCTCGGCGGTGCCGGCTTCTTGCGCCTCTATGTCACTGAACAGAACCAGCGCGCGCAGGTCGCACAGACCCGGCGCGTCGAAGCCGAAGGGCAGGAGCAAGAGGCCAAGCGCGTCAACGACGCCAACCAGGCGGCGATTCTGCGGTTGATGAACGAGCTGCAGGGCGTTGCCGAAGGCGACCTGACGCAGCAGGCGACGGTGACCGAAGACATCACCGGCGCGATTGCCGATTCGGTCAACTACACCGTCGAGGAATTGCGCACGCTGGTCTCGCAGGTGCAGGGCACGGTCGGTCGCGTGAC
>JBDTIO010000326.1:0-7855 GCA_039936375.1 Caldimonas sp.
GCCTGGTCGGCGATCGAGCGCGTGATCGCCTGGCGGATCCACCACGTCGCGTAAGTCGAGAACTTGTAGCCGCGTCGGTATTCGAACTTGTCGACCGCCTTCATCAGGCCGATGTTGCCTTCCTGGATCAGGTCGAGGAACTGCAGGCCGCGATTGGTGTATTTCTTGGCAATCGAGATCACGAGGCGCAGGTTGGCTTCGATCATTTCCTTCTTGGCATCGCGCGACGAGCGCTCGCCTTCGTTCATTCGCTTGTTGATGCGCTTGAGATCGTCGAGCGGGACCACGGCGCGCGCCTGCTGGTCGGTGAGCTTTTTCTGCAGCTCCTGCACCGGCGGCAGGTTGCGTACCAGGATGACGCTGTAGGGCTTGCCCGCGCCCGCTTCCTTCTCCGCCCACTTCAGGTTGAGGATGTTCGGCGGGAAGTTCTTGATGAAGTATTCCTGCGGCATGCCGCACTTGTCGACCAGGATTTTTCGGAGCTCGCGCTCGTAGCGGCGCACGTCGTCGACTTGCGAGCGCAAGATGGCGCAGAGCTTTTCGATCGTCTTGACGGTGAAGCGGATTGTCATCAGTTCCGAGCTGATCGCCTGCTGGGCCTTGTTGTAGGCGGGCGACTGGTAGCCTTCCTTCTCGAAGGCCTTCCTCATCTTGTCGAAATTGATGCGCAGGGCGTCGAACTTGATCAGTGCCGCGGCCTTCAGTTCCTCGAGCTTCTTGGTCAGTGCCTTCGAGCCGCCGTTGCCGTCGTCGTCGTCTTCCTCGTCGAAGAAGTCGACGTCTTCCTCGGCCACGTAGTCGTCGGCCTCGTCCACGGAGACAAAGCCGTCGACCGCTTCCGAGATCTTCATCTCGCCGGAGCCGATCCGGTCGGCGTACGACAGGATCTCGGCGACCGTCGTCGGCGACGCGGAAATGGCGAACATCATCGCCTGCAGGCCGCCTTCGATGCGCTTGGCGATCTCGATCTCGCCTTCACGCGTGAGCAGCTCGACCGTGCCCATCTCGCGCATGTACATGCGCACCGGATCGGTCGTGCGGCCGAACTCGGAGTCGACGGTCGAAAGCGCCGCTTCCGCGGCTTCTTCGGCTTCTTCCTCGGTCGCGGTCGTGGCACCGCCGCCGGCGATCAGAAGCGTTGCCGCATCAGGTGCCTGCTCGTAGACGGCGATGCCCATGTCGTTGAGCATCGAGACGATGGCCTCGAGGATCTCGTGGTCGACGAGCTTTTCTGGCAAGTGGTCGTTGATCTCCTGGTGCGTCAGGAAGCCGCGCGTCTTGCCCATCTTGATGAGCGTCTTCAGCTCCTGGCGGCGCTTGGCGACCTCTTCTTCGGTGAGTGCGGTCTCATCGAGCCCGAACTCGCGCATCAGCGCACGCTCCTTGGCGCGCGAGACCTTCATGCGCAGCGGCTTGGCCTTGGCGGCAGGGTCCGCCTCGGCGACGACGACAGGCTCGCCTTCGAGGTCCGCCTCGATTTCGGAGAGATCGACGTCGGAGGCTTCGGGCTTGTTGCCCTTTTCGTCGCTCTTGCCCTTGCCCGCCGATCCCTTTCCCTTGCTCAGAGGCGCCTTGCCCGCAGGCACCTTGCCCTTGACTGCTTCGGCGGCCTTCGCGGGCTTCTTCTTTTCGTCCATCGCGGCCTTGCCAGGCTTGGTCGTTGGCGCATTGGCGTGGGTCAGGGCGGTCTTCTTGGCAGTCATGCAATTCCTTGAGGTGAAGGGCCTGCTGCTCGAAAGCCCAGCTACTGAATTGCGCACCGTCGGGCGAAATTCAAGACCAGGGCTTCTCGAGCGCACGCGCGACAAACGGCCCGGACGACGCTGAGCCTTACGCTCCAACGTGGACCGAGCCGTTGCGGGGTGACCGGAGGCTGAGCCTGCCGATTTGCAGCCCTTGCGGGTAAGGGGGGCCTTGTGTGTGACCCTTTTTCAAAGGGTGGCCGGGGCCCGGAGGTACTGCCGTCACTTCGCCGCTATCGCGAAAACCCTTGATTATCGCTGTGCCGAGCAGTTTCGTCAAAGGCGGCCGAGAACCAGAGCGGCAGCGCGCTTGTCGCCGGCGACGCGAAGCTGCGCCATCGAGCTGTTCAAGTCGTCCAGGCTCGGCTCGATCGCAGGATCTTCGCTGTCGATCAGGGCCAGTGCTGGAGCGCTCCAGTCTTGCTCGGTCAAGCGCTCGCGCAGGGCGGCCCAGGGCTGCGCGTCGTGCTCGGCGCTGGTCCGGTCGATGAACCGGAACACCTCGCCGTGCCACCCGGGCAGGGCGCAGAGAAGCGCGTGATCGGCGGCCGACAGCTGCTCCCACCAGCTGCTTTCGAGCATCAGCATCCAGGCCAGGCGGTCGTGTGGCCGACGCATCACCTGTTTTGCCGGCCGGCGCGGCCGGAGCGCCGGAGCGTTGCCCGCCGGGGGTCGCTGCCGCAGGCCGTCGGCAACTCGCCAGGCGGCCGCCAGCTCTTCGGTCGGCAAAGCCGCCCGTGACGCAATCTCGCCGAGCAGCTGGCGCTTCAGCATGCCGTCGGGAAGCGCCGACCAGAGCGGCCTTGCCTCGGCGAGAAAACGAGCCCGGCCTTCGGCCGTGGCGAGATCGACGCCTTCGCCTGCCAGCGCGACAATCTGTCGCGACAGAGGCACCGCCTGTGCCACGCGTTCCTCGAAGGCCTGGGCGCCGTGCTCGCGAACGAAACTGTCGGGGTCATGCTCGATCGGCAGGAACAGGAAACGGAAGCTGCGCGTATCCGTCGCATGCGGCAGGCTCGCTTCCAGAGCACGCCCTGCGGCCCGCCGGCCGGCCGCGTCGCCGTCGAAGCTGAAGACCACGGCCTCGGCAAAGCGCGCGAGCTTTTGCACGTGCTCGGCGGTGCAGGCCGTGCCGAGCGTGGCGACCGCGTTGTCGAAACCCGATTGAGCCAGTGCGACGACATCCATGTAGCCTTCGACGACGAGCACGTAGCCGCGTTGCCGGATCGCCGCCCGAGCCTCGAACAGGCCGTACAACTCACGTCCTTTGCTGAACACCGGCGTCTCCGGCGAATTCAGATACTTCGGCTCGCCACGATCGAGGACGCGGCCGCCGAAGCCGATGATCGCGCCCTGCACGGAGCGGATGGGGAACATGATCCGGTCACGAAACCGGTCGTAGCGCTTTTGCGGCGTCGCCTTGTCGGCGTGGTCGCCTTCGCCTTCTGCGGCGTGGGCAATGACGAGGCCGCTCTCTTCGAGCAGCGGGTCGTCGTAGCTGGGGAACACGCTGGCCAGTCCGCGCCAGCCTTCCGGCGCGTAGCCGAGGCCGAAGCGGGCCGCGATCTCGCCGCTCAGCCCACGCGCCTTCAGGTAGGCAATGGCGCGGTCGCTGCCCTTGAGCTGGCGCCGATAGTTCTCAGCCGCCCGTGTCAACACGTCGGCGAGCGTTGCCTGCTTCTGCTTGTGCGCGGCCGCCTGTTCGCGCTCCGCCGGCGAGCTCGATTCCTCCGGCACCGCGAGCCCGACCTGCTGGGCGAGGTCGCGAACGGCATCGATGAAGCCCATGCCGTGGTGTTCCATGAGAAAGCCGACGGCGTTGCCGTGCACGCCGCAGCCGAAGCAGTGGTAGGTCTGGCGCGAGGCGCTGACGGTGAAGCTGGGCGACTTCTCGGCATGAAACGGGCACAGGCCCTTGTGCGTCGCGCCGGCCCGTTTCAGTTCGACCGAGCGGCCGACAATCTCGACGATGTCGACGCGGGCGAGCAAATCGTGAACGAAGGCGGGCGGGATCACCGTCGGAATTAGACACGATCCGGGCCACCGGCCGTTGTCTGGTGGGCGCTACGACCAAGCGACCGCCCGCCGCGAAGACGCCTCAGATGGCGAAGTCGGTGAGCTTCTTACCGCTTGCCAGGGCCGCCTTCAACCAGCGGGGCTGCAGGCCGCGGCCGCTCCACGATTCTCCGGTCGACGCGTTTCGATATTTGGCAGCCACTTTGCTCGGCGCAGCGGCCGATTTGCCTTTGGCGACGGACTTTGCACCGAGATCCGCGAGCGACAAACGATATTCGGCCATCAATGCGCGAACCTTATTGACGGCGTCGCCGCGCTCGTGTTTCTTGATTTGCTCGATCTGCCTTTCAAGGGCTTCTTTTTGAGCCAGCAATTCCTGCAATGTCGCCACGTTCGAATCTCCAGCTTGCGTGCTCCATGCACCGGCGAATTCTATGCGCGATCAACTTGCCGGCGGGACATAGCCGGCGGGCTGCTCGGCACCTTCGCCAAAGAGGAAATTCTCCATTTGTCGAGCCAGATACTGGCGGGCCCGCTGATCGGCGAGATTCAGTCGATTTTCGTTGACCAGCATGGTCTGGTGCTTCATCCACGCTGCCCAGCCCTCTTTGCTGACGGAAGCGTAGATGCGCTTGCCGAGCTCGCCCGGGTAGGGTGCGTAGTCGAGACCTTCGGCTTCGCGTTTGAGATATGCGCACTTAATGGTTCTTGCCATGTTTGCCTCCAGACCGGTCGCCCGGCCACTGCACGATCGAATTGATCCCCGGAGTTGTCAGCCGAGTTTCTTGACGAATACCTGAGAGCGTCGGTCCCAGTTGTATTTGCGTTTACGCGCTTCCGGCAACCAGTCGGGATCAACCTGGGCGAATCCTCGCTTGATGAACCAGTGCATCGTCCGCGTCGTGAGGACGAAGATACTCTCGAGCCCGGCTGCGCGAGCCCGTTGCTCGACCCGCTTCAATATTCGCTCGCCGTCGCCTTGTCCTTGTACCTGGGGCGAAACGGTCAGGGCGGCCATCTCGGCCGTTTTTGCCTCGGGGTACGGATAGAGCGCGGCACAGCCAAATATCACGCCGTCATGCTCGATGACCGTGTAGTTGCCGATATCGCGCTCGATTTCCGTGCGATCGCGCTTGACCAGCGTGCCGTCGCGCTCGAACGGCTCGATCAACTGCAGCACGCCGCCGATGTCGTCGGCGCTCGCCTGACGCAGGCTCTCGAGCTTTTCATCGACGACCATCGTGCCGATGCCGTCATGCGTGAAGACCTCGATCAGCAGCGACCCGTCGACGGCAAACGGCAGGATGTGCGAGCGCTCTACGCCACCGCGACACGCCTTGACGCAGTGCTGCAGGTAAAACGCCGTGTCGGTCGGCTGGGTCGGGCGCGGCAGGGCCCCGAGCAGGCGCTCGGCGTCGGCAAGGGCGAGCTCGGTGTCGACCGGGGTTTGCGGGTCGAGTGGATCCTCGTGAATGCCGTCCACTTCCGTCACGAAAAGCAGCTTGTCGGCGGCCAGCGCGATGGCCGTGCTGGTCGCGACGTCTTCCATCGTCAGGTTGAAGGCTTCGCCGGTCGGCGAGAAACCGAACGGCGAGAGCAGCACCATGGCACCGATGTCGATGGCGCGTCGAATGGCGACGGCGTCGACCTTGCGCACGACGCCGCTGTGAATGAAGTCGACGCCGTCGACGATGCCGACCGGCCGCGCTGTCAGGAAATTGCCCGATACGACGCGCACGATCGCGTTGGCCATCGGCGTGTTCGGCAACCCTTGCGAGAAGGCGGCTTCGATCTCGAAGCGCAGCTGACCGGCCGCTTCCTGGGCGCTGTCGAGTGCCACCGCATCGGTGATGCGCAGGCCATGGCTGAAGCGCGACTCGTGGCCCTTGGAGCGCAACTGCTCGTTGACCTGCGGACGAAAGCCATGCACGAGTACGAGCCGGATACCCATCGCATGCAGGATCGCCAGATCCTGCGCGAACGACGGCAGCTTGCCGGCGGCGACCAGCTCACCGGCGATGGCGACGACGAAGGTCTTGCCGTGGTACGCGTGGATGTGTGGCGCGACCGTGCGAAACCAGGGAACGAAGGTATGCGGAAAGACGAGGTTCACGGCGCTTCGACGTTCGGCAGGGAGGTACCGAAAACTGGCGGCGATTCTGTCACGCGCTCACGACCATGCGAGCGGATCGGTTCCCGGTGGCGACGACCGACGGGCATAGCGCGCGGACGTCGCCGAGAAACGGGCGGCATGGCGCAGCGCGACGAGACGGCCGAAGCCCGAATCGCTTGTCTCCATCTGCGCGTCGAAGTTTGCGCGCGGCACGGCGAAGCCGTTATCGATGCGACCGAGCTCGCGCAGCCACAGCGCTGTTCGCGCCAGCGATACCTGGACGTGCCAGCTGCCGCCCTCGCGCTGCTGGCGCCACAGCGCCGCCTGCGCGCCGAAGGCGAGCAGGAAGCCCGAGGCCATGTCGAGGATCTGCATCGGCAAGGCCTTCGGCGCGCGGGACCCGGCAGCGTCCGCCTCGTCGGCATTGAAGCCGGTCGCCGTCTGGACCAGCGAATCGAAGCCGCGTCGCGCTGCCCACGGACCTCGTCGGCCATACGCGGAGAGCGAGACATAGACGATGCCCGGGCAGCGCCGGGCGACATCGTGCGGGCCGAAGCCGAGCTCGAGGAGCGCGCCCGGGCGATAGCCTTGCAGAAAGACGTGCGACGCCTTCAGCGCCTCGCTGAAGGCGTCGCGATCGGCGTCGTCGCGAAGATCGGCGAGGGCAGAGCGCTTGCCGCGGCTGGTGTCGGCGATCGCCTCGATGTTCGGCAGGTGCGGCGAGTTGACGAGCATCACGTCGGCCCCGTAAGCGGCCAGCGTTCTGCCGCCGACCGGGCCGGCGAGGATCCGCGTCAGGTCGAGGACGCGCAGGCCTTGCAGCGGCCGCGCGTCGGTCGGTAACACGGACCACGCGCGCGGCGCTGCATCGCCGATGCGTTCGATTTCGACCAGCGGCAACTCCGCGACAGCGGCGTGTTGCGGATGCCGCCGCCACGTCTCGAAGCTGCGCAGCGCGGCGACCACCAGCCCGGCCTCTGCCGCCGCTGCCTCGAAGCGTTCCGCCGACCAGCTGGTCAGCGCGGAATCGATCGTGGCTCGTTCGGTGTGCGGCCCTGTTGGCAGCCCGAGCAGGCGAAGGACGCCGTCGCGGTGGTGCTCGAAATTGGTGTGCAGGCGAACGAAGCCACCCGAGCCGCCCAGGCCACAGGCGTAGATTCCCGCCAGCCGATCCCAGAGCTCGGGCTTGCGGCCGTCAAGAGTGAATGCGCCGCAGCACTCGAGCGCCGCCTCGCGCATGTCGATCGACACGTCCTGCACGAGCCCGTTGCGGTGTCGCCCGATCTCCGTGGCCACGAGAGCCGCGGCGCCGAGCGAGGCCTGTGCTGCCGTGCCAACGGCGAACGAGGATGGCAGCACCGGATCGGCGCCCGACAGATGCAGGCGATGACTGGCATCGGGCAGCCCGGCCGAAGCCCAGACCGCAGCGACCGCCCCGGTTGCGGAATCGCTCATCCGTCGCAGTATGCCCACTCGTCTGCCCGTTCGCAGGGGGCCGCGCCGACAAAGGCCCGGTCATCGCCTGACGAGGGCTCGGGATAATCGCGTGTGCTCCCGCCGATCGAATTCCCCGAGACGCTGCCCGTCTCGGCGCGGCGCGACGACATCGCAGCCGCCCTGAACGCGCATCAAGCGATCATCGTCTCCGGCGAAACCGGCTCGGGCAAGACCACCCAGTTGCCCAAGGTTGCGCTGATGCTCGGGCGCGGGCGCGGGAACGGCGGCGGCCTGATCGGCCACACCCAGCCGCGCCGCATCGCCGCGACGAGCGTCGCCAAGCGGATCGCCGAAGAGCTGAAGACGCCGCTCGGCGAGGTCGTCGGATACAAGGTGCGCTTTCAGGATCGGCTGTCGGCGGGGGCCAGCGTCAAGCTGATGACCGACGGCATCCTGCTCGCCGAGACGCAGAGCGACCCGCTGCTGCGCGCCTACGACACGATCATCGTCGACGAGGCGCACGAGCGCAGCCTGAACATCGATTTCC
>JBDTIO010000327.1:0-11880 GCA_039936375.1 Caldimonas sp.
CCGCCGAGCTTCGCCGCGCCGCGCTCGACTATCACGAATTTCCAACGCCCGGCAAGATCGCCATCGCGGCGACCAAGCAGCTGGTCAATCAGCACGACCTGGCCCTCGCCTATTCGCCCGGCGTGGCAGCAGCGTGCGAAGAGATCGCTGCCGACCCGGCCGCCGCTTTTCGCTATACGTCGCGCGGCAATCTGGTCGCCGTCATCACCAACGGCACGGCGGTACTGGGCCTCGGCGACATCGGCCCGCTCGCCGCGAAACCGGTGATGGAAGGCAAGGCTGTCCTCTTCAAGAAGTTCGCCGGCATCGACGTCTTCGACATCGAGGTCGACCAGAAGGATCTCGACAAGCTGATCGACCTCATCGCTGCGCTCGAGCCGACGTTCGGGGGCATCAACCTCGAAGACATCAAGGCGCCGGACTGCTTCTATGTCGAGCGCGCCCTCCGCTCGCGGATGAAGATTCCGGTTTTCCACGACGACCAGCACGGCACCGCCATCGTGGTCGGTGCCGGCGTGCTCAACGCGCTGAAGGTGAGCGGCAAGAAGATCGACGAAGTCAAGCTCGTCACTTCCGGCGCCGGCGCGGCGGCACTCGCCTGTCTGGGTCTGCTCGTCAAGCTCGGGGTGCCGCGCCAGAACATCTGGGTGACCGATCTTGCCGGCGTCGTCTACGAAGGCCGTACCGAGCTGATGGACGAAGACAAGATCGTCTACGCCCAGAAGACCACGCAGCGGACGCTGGCCGAAGTGATGAAAGGTGCCGACATCTTCCTCGGCCTGTCCGCCGCCGGCGTGCTCAAGCCGGACATGGTGGCGACGATGCGCGCCAACCCGATCATCTTCGCGCTCGCCAATCCGACGCCCGAGATCCTGCCGGAGGAGGTGAACTCGGTGCGAAACGACGCCATCATCGCCACCGGCCGCACCGACTACCCGAACCAGATCAACAACGTCCTCTGCTTTCCCTACATCTTCCGCGGCGCGCTCGACTCGGGAGCCACGACCATCACCGTCGAGATGGAAATTGCCGCGGTGCACGCGATCGCCGAGCTGGCACAGGCAGAGTCGAGCGAAGTCGTGACCGCCGCCTATGCCGGCGCGACGCTCAGCTTCGGGCGCGAATACCTCATCCCGAAGCCGTTCGATCCGCGCCTGATGATGCGCATCGCACCCGCGGTGGCGCAGGCGGCCGCGGAGTCGGGTGTTGCGGCGCGGCCGGTTGCCGATCTCGACGCCTATCGCGAGAAGCTGCAGACCTTCGTCTATGCCTCGGGAACGGCGATGCGGCCGATCTACAGCATCGCCAAGGCGGCGGCGAAGAAGCGCATTGCCTTCGCCGAAGGCGAAGAAGAGCGCGTCCTGCGCGCGGTGCAGGTCGTGGTCGACGAAAGCCTGGCGCGACCGACGCTGATCGGCCGGCCGGAAGTGATCGCCCAGCGTGTCGCCAAGTTCGGCCTGCGACTGGTCGCCGAACGCGACTACGACCTCGTCAATACGGAAAACGACCATCGTTTCCGCGCCTATTGGCAGACATACCTCGAGCTCACGTCGCGCAAGGGCGTGACCGCGCAGCTGGCCAAGATCGAGATGCGCCGCCGCCTGACGCTGATCGGGTCGATGCTTCTGAAGACCGGCGAGGTCGATGGCATGCTATGCGGCACATGGGGCACGACGGCGATGCACCTGCACTACATCGACCAGGTGATCGGGCTGCGCGAGGGCGCGAAAACCTACGCCTGCATGACCGGGCTGATCCTCCCGGGTCGCCAGCTCATGCTCGTCGATACCCACGTGAACTATGACCCGACCGCCGAGCAAATCGCCGAGATCACGGTGATGGCGGCCGAGGAGATGATGCGGTTCGGCCTTCGCCCCAAGGCAGCCCTGCTTTCGCACAGCAACTTCGGCTCGAGCAGCCACGTGTCGGCCGTGAAGATGCGTGACGCACTCGCCATCTTGCGATCGCACACCGCCTGGCTCGAGGTCGACGGCGAGATGCACGGCGACACCGCGCTCGATGCGCACTATCGGCACGAGCTCATGCCAGACAGCCCCTTGACCGGCGAGGCCAACCTGCTCGTCCTGCCCAATATCGACGCCGCCAACATCGCTTACAACCTGCTGAAGAACGCCGCCGGCGGTGGTATCGCCATCGGCCCCGTCCTGCTCGGTGCGGCGCTTCCGGCGCACATCCTGACCCCTTCGGCCACCGTGCGCAGAATCATCAACATGACCGCTTTGGCCGTCGCCGATGCCAACGCGGCCCGCTGATCAAGGAAACTGCGCACGATGGCGTGACGATTTTTCAAAGGCATTGCGCTCCTCTTCGCTACTCATCTAGTCCATGAGTGTGCGCAAACTTAATCCCTATTTCTTGTGCCCTAATTTGTGGCAGAGACTTGAGCTTTGGGCCTCGTTTCGGTAACATCTACCACTTCACTGTTCAGGGATTTCCCGTGGTTTTGATGGGACGGCTGCAGCCGTGGCGGCCACTGCTCCGCTGGGGAGCGGGGATCGGCGTCGCAGGGCTCCTTGCCGTCGGCTCCTTGCAAGCGCGGGAGTCGGTGGCGCGGGTACCACCGGTGTCCTTGGCACAGTTGCCGGTCGAAGCGCAGGCCGTCCACCGTGCGATCGAAGCGGGCGGACCTTTTGCCTACCCGAAAGATGGCTCGGTGTTCGGCAACTATGAACACAGCCTGCCGGCTGAGCGGCGCGGGTACTACCGTGAATACACCGTCGCGACTGCCGGCGTTCGCAGCCGCGGTGGCCGTCGCATCGTCTGCGGCGGGACGACGCACGCGGTTTCGTCCGCTTGCTACTACACCGGCGATCACTACATCAGTTTCAGGCGCATCGTGCCATGAGCGCCGTACCGAATTTTTTTGACCAGGAGGAACGAGACATGCTCTTGCAGACAGTCCGTCCAAACATCGTGCAGTCGATTCGGGCCTACCGCGTCGACGATCTGATGCAGGCGGCGCAGAACGCCGATCAGCATTTTCTGTATGCCAATCTGACGGCGGCCCAGTCGAAGCAGGAGGTGCTCGAAGGCATCGCCGAGGCGTTCCTCTTTCCGACCCATTTTGGCAAGAACCTCGACGCGCTCTACGACTGCATGACCGATCTGGTGCAGAAGGCCGGCGCGCAGCCGGGCTTCGTCGTCGTGCTTGAACAGCTTCCCGACAACGCGCGCTTCGATCGCGAAGCGCGCGAGCAGTTGCTCGACGTCTTTCGCGACGCGGCCGACTTCTGGGCGGAGCGCAAAGTACCGTTCCGGTGCTTCTATTCTTTTCAGTAGCCCGCTCTCAGGAAATAGGGTCCTGGGAGCGGGCTACGGATGTGGCCCCTGGAGTCAACGGCAGTATCGACAAGCCGGTGAAGGTGGCAGCGAAGACGGCCGCAAACAGCAGTTTCGGCGCCAACATGCCGCTCATGAGCAGCGCCTTCGATACAGCGATGTGGCTGAGCGCGGCGTAGACGGCTTGCGCCAGCAGCCCGCGTTTTGCCTGGTTCGCTAGAGCGAGGCCGCCAGACGCAGGTATTCGTCGACCCGCACTTCCTCGGCGCGCCGCTGGACGTCGAAGTCGACGTTGGAGGCTCGCGCCTCGAGCCATCGCCCGAGCGTATGGCGCAAGAGCTTGCGCCGCTGTGAAAAAGCGATGCTGACGAGCTCACCTAGGAGGGCGGCGTCCACGCCAGCCGCAGGCGCCAGCGGCCGCATCCGGACGACGGCCGATTCGACCTTCGGCGGCGGCTCGAACGCCTGCGCCGGGACCTCGAGCACGGTCTCGATCGCATAGCGCCATTGCAGCATGACGCTCAGCCGGCCATAGGATTTGCCGCCGGGCGCTGCGGCGATGCGTTCGGCAACTTCCCTTTGCAGCATCACATGCTGGTCGGCCACGACCTCGATCGAGTTCAGCAGATGAAAGAGGATCGGCGTCGAGATGTTGTACGGCAGGTTGCCGACAATGCGCAACCGGGCCGTGCCATGTGCCGCAGCCAGCGCCCCGAAATCGACGCGAAGGACATCGGCTTCGATGACTTCGAGCCCCGGCGTCCGGCGCAGGCGGGCGGCGAGATCGCGGTCGAGCTCGATGGCGATCAGCGCGCCGCCTTGTTGCAACAACGGCCGCGTGATGGCGCCCAGGCCCGGCCCGATCTCCACCACCACCTCGCCGGGCTTCGGCGCGACCGCGGCGACGATTGCGGCGATGACCGACTCGTCGACAAGAAAGTGCTGGCCGAAGCGCTTCCTCGGGCGATGCATGTTCGAGCCGGCAAGCGGCATCGGCTATTGGGGCGGGTCGCGCAACTCGACGTAGGCCTCGCCACGCAAGTCGCGTAGCCAGTCGGCGTACGCGTCCTCGAATTTCTTTTCGCGCAAGATGTTGCGGGCCTGCTCGCGCTGCTGCTTGCGATCGAGCGTCATCTCGCGACGCTCGATCAGCTGGATCAGGTGGACGCCGAAACGCGTCACGACCGGATCCGAGATGCCGCCGACGCCGAGACCCGCGATGGCCTCTTCGAATTCGGGCACGAACTGGCCCGGCGAGGTCCAACCGAGATCGCCGCCCTGCTCGGCACTGCCGTCCTCCGAATTCGCCCGGGCCAGCTGCTCGAACGAGCTCTTGCCGGCCAGGATGTCGCTCTTGAACTGCAGTAGCCGGCGTTTCGCGGCATCGACGGTCAGCTCGGCCGACGGTCGCAGCAGGATGTGCCGGGTATGGAACTGCTCCACCGTGAAGGGGCCGATATCCTTGCGGTCGATCAGCTTGAGCACATGGAAACCGGCGGCGCTCCGGATCAGATCGGGAGCGACCTCGCCGGCTTTGAGCAGATGAACCGTCTTGACGAACAGGTCCGGCAGCCGATCGGCCGGCCGCATGCCGATCTCTCCGCCCTTGTCGCGATTGCCATCCTCCGAGACTTCGCGCGCGACGGTGGCGAAGTCGGCGCCTGCCTTCACGCGCTGCAACGCGGCCAGTGCGCGCGCTCGTCGCTCACTGGCGACGGTGAGCGTCGCGCCCTCCGGCACGGTGACAAGAATCTGCGCGATGTCGAACTCCGCACCAGCGCCGGCAGCGGCACGGCGCTCCTCGATCAGGGCATCGATGTCGGCATCGCTGATCTTGATGCGGCTCGCCACCTCACGCTCGCGCACCCGCTCGACCAGCATCTGATCCTTCACGCCATCGCGAAACTTGGCGTAGTCGATTCCCTCCTTGCGCAGTCGGTCCCGCAGTTGCGGCAGGGTCAACTGGTTCTGCGCGGCGACGTTGGCAACGGCGCGATCGAGTTCCGCGTCATCGATGCGAAAGCCGCTGTCGCGCGCGTTCGTGACGAGAACGCGCTCGTCGATCAGCGTATCGAGCACCTGCTTGCGCAGCACGTTGGGCGCCGGCAGCGCCGTGTTCGTGCGAGCCGCTTCGTCGCGGACGCGGGCGATGCGCTGCTGCACTTCGGCCGCCGTCACCAGTTCCTGGTTGACCACGGCGACGATGTAGTCACCACCCTGGGCGAAGGCGTGACCGGCGGCAAGGGCCAGCACCGTGGCGGCCAGGGCGGAGCGCCAGGAAGGGCGGCCGGCAGAGCGTGAATCAGTCATACGGGGTGAAAGGAGTGTCCGTCTCGCGCTCGTCGCGCAGCAATCGATAACCTGGAATATTGTCCTTCAGGACGTGCAGCGGATTGGACCCCAGGCGCGACAGGCCCACCAGCTCCAGTTGCAGCAGCAGGCGCGTCGTCGCCTCGCTGCGGCCGGTCGACAGCCGCTCGACGACGACGCGGCCGATCCAGCAACCGGCGTCGTACTCGAGGCCGGCGATCGCGTCGGTCAACCGGCTGTCGCGGGTGCTGTAGTTGACCCGGCCGACGCCGTAGAGCGTGCCGCCGCAGCCACCACCGCCCGCCGGCTGCTCGCCGCGATCGGTACCTCGAGCCCGTCCATAGATCGGCCATTGCCAGCCAAGTTCAACTTGTTCCGACAGACCGCGCTGCAAGCGGTAGTTGAAGCTGACGGTTCGAAACGGCCCGGGCGAATAGCTGAAGCCGGCCAGCGACTGCTCGATGCGATGATTGTCGGGGTTGTATTGGGCATCGGTGTCGAACGTCCAGTGCGGCAGCAGCGAAGTCGAGCCGATGACGAGGATGTCGGAAAAGTGCTGCGTCAACGGCGGCCCATCGCCGGGGGTGACGAGCTGGTCGCGGAAACGATAGCGCTGCGCGATGCCCAGGCGCAGGGCCTCGACTCCGGTCTGCGGATCGAGAAAGCGCGTCGTCAGGCCGGCCGTCAACTGATGCGAATCGGACACGCGATCGATGCCGGAAAACTCGTTCTCGGTGAAGATCGAGTCGAAATTGAAGTCCTTGGGATAGGCGTCGAAATTCGGAAGGTTGTCCTGCCGGTGATAGGGCGTATCGACGTAGAACAGGCGTGGCTCAAGCGTCTGGCGAACCGCGCGGTCGAAGAAATTCGTTTCACGCTCGAAGGTCCAGGCGCTGTCGACGCTAAGCGTCGGGATGACCCGCGAGGCGCCATGGCTGCCGTCGACCAGCGGCTGGTCGAGCGAGTACGACGCCGCGTTGAACGACAGCTTCGGCGTCAGCACCCAGCCGGGCGAATAAAAGGGTCGGCTGATGCTGCCCAGCGCGTGCAGGCGAGCGCCCGTCTGTCGCGGCAGAAGATAGGTGTCGTCGGGGTTCGAGAAGCGGTTGATCTCGGTCTCGAGACCGACCTCGAAGCCATGACTCCACGGTGCCGAATAGCGCGCGCCGACCTGCGGCAGACGCTCGTACGGCGCGGGATCGATGCGGGTCGTCGGATCGACCGTCTGCAGGAGTTGCCAGCGCTCGATCCGTGCGTAGGTCGACCAGTCGCCGAACGGCCGCGACACCTGCAGGTCGGTCTGCAGCAGGCGCTGCGTCGTCGTCTTCAGCTCGTCGGGAAAGTCCTTCCAGTAGTCGTCGTCGGAGACGCGCAGGACAAGAGCCTGCGCATACAGACCGTAGGGCAGGGCGCCCTCGTGGGTATAGCGCAGCGAGTAGCGCGATCGCCCGACGGACTCGTCATAGGGCAGTATCTTGACATTGGCTTCGCCTGAATAGTCGCTCTCAAGGTAGCGGAATTCGGTTTCGAGCCCGGGGCCGCGACGCAGGCTGTCGGACGCGGTGAACGTCATGTCGCGGTTCGGCGCGATATTCCAGTAATAGGGGATCGACGTTTGCAGACCGCTCCGGCTGTCGAGACCGATGCTCGGTGGCAGCAAGCCCGACTTGCGTTCGTCGTTCAGCGGAAAGCTGAGCGACGGCGAAGCGAGGATGGGAACGCCATAGAACCGCAACACCGCATTCTTCGCAACGCCTTCGTTGATTTCGTTGTCGATGCGGATGCTCGACGCCTTGAGGATCCAGACCGGATCCTCGTTATCGCCGTCGCTGCGGGTGCAACTCGAATAGGTGGCGTCGAGGGCGAGGGCACGCTGATCGTCGATGAACTCTATGCGCGCCGCCTTGCCGCCGGCGCCTGTGCGGGCGAAGCGATAGGTCGGCGTCTGGAAAAAACCCTCGAAGCGTTCCACCTTCAGTTCCAGCTCGGGCCCGGTGAAGACATTGCCGTCGCGGCTGACGACGACGTGCCCGCTCGCACGGGCAAGGTCGTTGGCCTGGTCATAGGTCAGGCGATCGGCGCGCATCACGACCGAACCGCGCCTGAACTCCACATCGCCGACCGCTTCGGCATCCAGGTCCGGGCGACCGTGAATTTCGTTGGCACGAAGGACGATCGGCAACTGGCGAGCCGCTTCTCCGTGCGGCGGCGACTGCAAGGCCGGTGACTCGCGCAACTCGATACCCGAGGCAGCGCTGGCCGGGGCTGCAACAGCGACCGCCGACACGGGAGAAGCGGCCGGCGTGCTCGCCTGGCCGAAGCCGGTCTCACCGATCGCCGCCAAGGCGGCGATGACAACGATCTGCAGCGCCCGCGAGACACGCAGCGGCGCTGCACTGCACCGGACCGCATGTGCCGCTTGAGACCGGGTTGCTGGGCGAATGACTTGGCGCACGAGGCGGCGGCTGAGCGTGGGCTGAAGCGCCGCAGGGCGCGAAGCCGGCTTCAGCGGGCGGCGCTGCCGGACGAGGACGATGCCACCTCGCTGGGCGAGACGCATCGATTTGTAGAATCGATTATCCACGAGGCTCGCGCGCCCGCACCTCAAACGCACGACCCATTTGCCCGTGAGCTCCGTTCCTTTACATCCCGCCATTGCCTGGGCCGACCGGGCCAGGGCCGCCGCCTTCGCGGCTTGGCTCGAGGCTTTCGCCGCCAGACGCGGGCTGGTCGTCGCGTCGTTGCGGCCGGCATCGAGCGACGCCAGCTTTCGCCGCTACTTTCGCGCCGACCTGTCCGAAGGCGGCAGCGTCATCGTCATGGACGCGCCGCCGCCGCAAGAAGACGTGCGGCCCTTCATCCACATCGCTGGCCTGATCGAAGACGCCGGGCTGCATGCACCGCGCGTTCTCGAAGCCGATGCCGCGCAGGGCTTTCTGCTGCTCGACGACCTCGGCAGCGACCTCTACCTCGACGCCCTTGTGTCGGCGCAGAAGGAGGACAAGTTCAAGAACGCCGACGCCTTGATGCGCGATGCGATCGCTGCCCTCGTCGTCTGGCAGCAGAGAGTCGCCACCGAGACGCTGCCGCCTTACGACGATGCCTTGCTGCGTCGCGAGCTCGCCCTCTTCCCCGACTGGTGTGTCGCGCGCGAATACCGAGTCACGTGGTCGAGCGGCGAAGCAGCGACGTGGCAGCGCAGTTGCGATCTGCTCGTTGCCGATGCGCTCGCCCAACCCCGCGTCGCCGTGCATCGCGACTGGATGCCGAGAAACCTCATGGTCGCCCGGCCGAATCCCGGCATCCTCGATTTCCAGGACGCCGCGCACGGCCCGATTGCCTACGACCTGGCCTCCCTGCTTCGCGATGCCTTCATCTCTTGGGACGAGGAGCAGGAGATCGACTGGGCCATTCGCTACTGGCAGGCGGCAAGAACGGCCGACCTTCCGGTTCGCGCCGATTTCGGAGAGTTCTGGCGCGAGCTCGAATGGATCGGGCTGCAGCGTCACCTGAAAGTCCTGGGCATCTTCTCGCGCCTGAAGCATCGCGACGGCAAGCCCGCCTACAGCAAAGACCTGCCACGCTTCTTCGCCTACGCGCAGAAGGTCGCCTCGCGCTATTCGGCGCTGCGGCCGCTGGCACGACTGCTCGAGCCCTTGATGGGCACGACGCGCGTCGACGTCTTTCATTGAACGCCGCGACGCGCAAACGCGCTCGTCGATGCTGCGCCTGACCGAACTGCGCCTGCCGCTCGACCACGGCGACGACGAGCTGCGCGACGCGATCGTCGCCAGACTCGGCGTCGCCGCCGCGGCCCTGCATCGCTTTAGCGTCTTTCGCCGTGGCTATGACGCCCGGAAGAAAAGCAGGGTCGTGCTCGTCTACACCGTCGACTGCGACGTCGACGGCGAAGCGGCCATCCTGGCCGCCCACGTCGGCGACCCGCACCTGCGACCGGCGCCCGACATGTCGTACCGCTTCGTCGCGCACGCGCCCGGCAGCGAAGCGAAGGGAACGCTGCGCCCGATCGTCGTCGGCTTCGGCCCGTGCGGCCTGTTCGCCGCGCTGGTGCTGGCGCAGATGGGCTTTCGCCCGCTCGTGCTCGAGCGCGGCAAGGCGGTGCGCGAGCGCACGCAGGACACCTGGGGCCTGTGGCGGCGCGGCGTCCTCGAGCCGGAGTCGAACGTGCAGTTCGGCGAGGGGGGTGCCGGCACGTTTTCCGACGGCAAGCTGTGGAGCCAGATCAGCGACCCGCGCCACCTGACGCGCAAGGTGCTCGACGAATTCGTGAAAGCCGGCGCACCCGAAGAGATCCTCTATGTCGCCAAGCCGCATATCGGCACCTTCCGGCTGGTCGGCGTGGTCGAGAAGATGCGCGCCGAGATCCAAAGCCTCGGCGGCGAGATCCGGTTCAGCGCACGCCTGGTCGATGTCCGCATCGAGGCTGGTGGCCTGCGCGGCGTGGTCGTGCACCACGCCGGCGGCGAGCGTGAGGAGATTGCCGCCGGGCATCTCGTTCTCGCGCCCGGGCACAGCGCGCGCGACACCTTCGCGATGCTGCACGAGCGCGGCGTGGCGATGCAGGCCAAGCCCTTTTCGATCGGCTTTCGCATCGAGCATCCGCAAGGCCTGATCGACAAAGCGCGATTCGGAGCGAGCGCCGGCCATCCGCTACTCGGCGCCGCCGACTACAAGCTGGTGCACCATGCGAAGAACGGCCGGTCCGTCTACAGCTTTTGCATGTGCCCGGGCGGCACGGTCGTCGCCGCCACCTCGGAGGTTGGCCGCGTCGTCACCAATGGCATGAGCCAGTATTCGCGCAACGAGCGCAACGCCAACGCCGGCATCGTCGTCGGCATCTCGCCCGACGATTACCGTGCGCCCGGCTCGACCGGCGAGGTGAGCCCGCTCGACGGCATCGCCTTTCAGCGCTTCTGGGAATCGCGTGCCTATGCGCTCGGCGGCCAGACGTATGCGGCGCCGGGTCAGCGAGTCGGCGACTTTCTCGCCGGCCGCGCGTCGACCGGCTTCGAGCGCGTGCTGCCGTCGTACCAGCCGGCCGTGCTGCCCACCGACCTCGCGCAACGAGGCAACGAGAGCCTGCCGCGATACGCCCTCGACGCGATCGGCGAAGCGTTGCCCGGGTTCGAGCGCCAGATCGAAGGCTTCGCCATGGACGACGCCGTGCTCACTGGCGTCGAGACGCGTACGTCGTCGCCGCTTCGCATTCCTCGCGGCAAAAACCTGCAGAGCATCAACGTCGCCGGCCTGTATCCGGCGGGCGAAGGCGCGGGCTATGCCGGCGGCATCATGTCGGCCGCAGTCGATGGCATCGAAGTCGCCGAAGCCGTCGCCCTCGCCCTTCTGGGAAAGAAGTAGCTCAGGGACAGGCGGCCATGACCTGCGCCACCGCCGCGGTGAGCTTCTTGCCGTAAGGCACGTGCAGGAACTCGTTCGGGCCGTGCGCGTTGCTCTTCGGTCCGAGCACGCCGCAGACCATCATCTGCGCGGCCGGGAAGCTCTTCTGCAGCATGCTCATCAGCGGGATCGTGCCGCCCTGGCCGATGTAGCCGCACGACGCGCCGAAGTGCGCCTGCGATGCCGCGTCGAGCGCCGAGCCGAGCCACGGCGCCAGACTCGGTGCGTTCCAGCCGGTCGCGCCCGACGCGCCGACGCGGCCATCGGCGTTGAAGGTGACCTTGGCGTTGTACGGAGCGTTGTCTTCGAGCAGGGTCTTCAGCGTCGCCGCGGCGGCATTGCCGTCGATCAGTGGCGGAATGCGCAGGCTCAGCTTGAACGCCGTGTACGGGCGCAGCACATTGCCCGCGTCTTTCATCGCCGGGAACCCGTCGACGCCGGTCACCGACAGCGTCGGCTTCCAGGTGCGATTGACGAGCGCCTCGACGGGGTCGGTCGCGGTCGGCAAAGTCAGGCCGCCGTCGGCGCCGCAGGCCCAGGGGAAGCGCTTCCATACTTCGTCGCCGAGGATCTTCGCGGTGGCATTGGCCTGCTCTAGGCGGTCGGCGGGAATCGCGCAGTGCAGGCTCTCCGGCAGCAGGCGACCTGTCTTCGAATCCTCGAGCCGGTCCAGCACGTGGCGCAGGACACGAAAGCTCGACGGCACGAGACCGCTGGCGTCGCCCGAGTGCACGCCTTCGCTCAGGATCTCCACCTTCAGCACGCCGCTCACCATGCCGCGCAGGCTGGTCGTGAGCCAGAGCTGGTCGTAGTTGCCGGCGCCGCTGTCGAGGCAGACGACGAGCTCGACCT